>NZ_VCBQ01000128.1:0-11786 GCF_006386455.1 Paracoccus sp. FO-3
CGCAGCCGGGCGACCGGAAGGGCCGGCATCCTCCGGCTGCGGACAGCCGGTCGAGCCGCTGCAATCGGAAGGGCTTAGCAGGCTGCTGAAAAAGTCCTTGCGACAGGACAGCGCGGGCGGGGAACCAGGAAATCCGCCTCAACTTTGCCGAAAACACCCCATTTTCGGGCCGATATTAGCTGGCTCCAGAACGATTTCCGCTGCGTCGCCCTCTCAAAATCCTTTTTCAGCAGCCTGTTAGGACCATTCTCAGAGCCGCCCGGAACTATACCAAGCGCGTCCTGAATGAAATTGCAGCAGGTGAGGTGCGGCTGGAAATTTCGCTGCGCCGGATCAAGGGGGGCAATATCGCACAGCGCACCTGAGCCATTCTCCGATGCGCTTTCAGTGAATGCCAGCCTCCGCCAGGTCAATCGAGGCTTGGCGCCGCGGGTTCAACCCTTCCCGCGCCGGAACATGCTGGCGCGTTCATACAGCGCCTCAAGCCGCGTCATGCGGTCCTGCGCCTGTGGCCAGTTCAGTTCCTGCACCGCCGCAAGCAAGGTCTCGATCAGCACCATCAGTGCCGTGCTGCTGTCCCAGGCCGAGGGCACCTCGATCTGTGCAGCGAAGCGGAAGCGGGCATAGGCCGATATCGGGCTGATCCAGGGATCGGTGATCAGGACGACTTCTGCACCCCGCTCGGCTGCCATTTCGGCCAATTGCAGGGTCGCTCTTTCATAGCGGCGGATGTCGAACACGATCAGCACGTCGCCGGGACGCATCTCCAGTAGCGCCGAGGGCCAAGCGCTGGACTGGCTGGGCAGCGCGGATACTCCCGGCCGGACAATTCCCAGCTGAGTCACCAGATAATCCGCCAGCGCATGGGTGATGCGCCCGCCCGTCACCAGAACCCGGCGTTTCGGATCGGCCAGCATCTCGGCGCATGCATCGAAATCGGCGTGGTCGATCCGGCTGAGCGTCCGGGTCAGATTGGCCAGAACGGCGTCTGCGAAACGATTCAGGATATGGGTCTGGGGCACCCCGTCGGTCCAGCGCGCGTGCTTGGACAGGGGCGATTCCAGCCGGGCCTCGATCTCATTGCGCAGTTGCGCCTGAAATTCCGGATAGCCGCGAAACCCAAGCTTCTGAACCAGGCGCAGCACCGTGGGCGTCGAAACCCCCGCTTCTTTCGCAAGATAGGTCATCGAGGCCAGCCCCGCGACGGGAAAGTTCCGCGTCAGGTGGCCGGCCAGCAGGCGCTCGGTCGGGGTCAGGGTGCCGAAGCGCTGCATCAGGCGGTCCTCGATAGTGCCCGCGGCTTCATGTTCCTGCGACATCGACGGCCCTCCCGACAGCGTCACCGTGTTCGTAACATTCTTAACAGGAAAAACACACTCTGAAAAATAATTGACAGACTCGCCCCGGCTGCTTCAACCTGAGCAGCAATGGAGCGCGCGCATGTCTGATCCTGCATTCTTTTTCCAGATAGATAACGCGGAAGGCAGCGGTGATGCGGTCATCGTGTGCGAGCATGCCTCGAACGATCTGACGGCTGCGGCCAATGCGCTTGGGCTGAGCGTCGATCAGCGCCAGGCCCATATCGCATGGGATCCCGGCGCGCTTGGCGTGGCGAAGGGGCTGTCCTCCGCGCTGGACGCGCCGCTGATCCACGCGACGGCTTCGCGCCTGATCTATGACCTGAACCGCCCCCCCGATTCACCAGGCGCGATGCCTGCGCGTAGCGAGGCATATGACATTCCCGGCAATCGCGATCTGACCCCCCGGCAGCGGCTGGAGCGGACCAGGGCGCATTACATTCCCTTTCATGCGGCGCTGTTTTCCCTGTTGGCCCGCAGGCTGGCCAGCGGCAGGCCGACCGCGCTGATTACCGTCCACAGCTTTACTCCCGTCTATTTCAGTACAAGGCGAGAGGTCGAATTCGGCATCATCCACGAGGCCGACGACAGGCTGGCACGAGCCATCCTGGCACGCGACGTCGGGCTTCTCACCCGCCTGAACGATCCCTACAGCGCCGCCGACGGCGTGACCCATACGCTGGCGCTGCATGCCACGCCCCTTGGGCTGGACCATGCGATGCTGGAAATCCGCAACGACCTGATCGCGACGCCGGTGGCGCAGCAGGCCATGGCGAACCGTCTGGCCCCGGCGATCCGCGAAGCCGTGAAGGAGTGCCTGTGATGCCGAACTGGGCGATCTGCTATGTCAGGCGCATCGAGGCGCTGAACTACCGCCTTGGCCGCATCGTCATGTATCTGCTGTTCGTGATCATGGGCGTCCTGCTGTGGTCCTCGTTCACCAAGGTGATCAGGATGCCGTCGCTGTGGACGCTGGAGGTGGCGCAATTCACGCTGGTCGCCTATTACCTTCTGGGCGCACCCTATTCGATGCAACTGGGCGCGAACGTGCGGATGGACCTGCTCTATGCCCGGATGCCGGTGAAGCGGCAGGCGATCTGGGACATCTTCACCATCTTCTGCCTGTTGTTCTATCTGGGCGTGATGCTGTGGGGGGCGGTGGACAGCACCGCCTACAGCTTTCGGATAGGCGAGCGCGCGCCAAGCGCGTGGCGCCCTCCGTTATGGCCGATCAAGGTCGTCATCACGATCAGCTTTGCGCTTATGATCCTGCAAGCCATCGCCCATCTGATCCGCGACATCGCCATTCTGCGCAACGTCGACATTCCCCGCCCCTTTGTCGGCGAGGTCAACAGATGAGCCATGAGTGGATCGCCATCCTGATGTTCTCGACGATGCTTCTGATGATGATCACGGGGCAGCGGGTCTTCGGGGCCATCGGCTTCGTCGCCGTGGTGGCGGCGCTGCTCTTGTGGGGGCCGGGCGGCACCGACATGGGCTTTTCGGCGGTGATGAAGGTGATGCGGTGGAACGCGTTGCTGACGCTGCCGATGTTCGTCTTCATGGGCTATGTCATGTCGGAATCGCGGCTGGCCGACGACCTTTATCGGATGTTTCACGTCTGGTTCGGGCCGCTGCCGGGCGGGCTCGCCATCGGCACGGTGCTGTTGATGGTGATGATCTCGGCCATGAACGGGCTGTCGGTCGCCGGCATGGCCATCGGCGCCACCATCGCCTTGCCCGAGTTGGTCAAGCATCGCTATGACAAGCCGATGATCTCGGGCGTCATTCAGGCGGGGTCCAGCCTCGGCATCCTGATCCCGCCTTCCGTCGTTCTGGTGCTGTATTCGCTGATCGCGCGCCAGCCGGTCAGCCAGCTGTGGCTGGCGGGGATCGGGCCGGGGTTGCTGATGGCCGCGCTGTTCATCGCCTATATCCTGATCCGCACCTGGCTGAATCCGGCGCTGGCCCCCCCGATGCCGGCCGAGGAACGCGCGGCCATCACCTGGCCGCAACGGTTTCGGCTGTTGCGCGCGGGCATCCTGCCGATCATCATCTTCGCCGCCATGATGATCCCTTTCGTCAAGGGCTGGACCTCGCTGACCGAAAGCAGCGTCATCGGTGCCGTGTCGTCGGTGGTCGCCGCCGTCCTCAAGGGCCGCTTCACCCGGCACGTGTTCGAAATCGCGACCCGCCAGACGCTGGCGATCACCTGCATGTTCATGCTGATCATCATGGCCGCGCTCAGCTTCGGTGCGGTCTTCGACGGGCTGGGCGCGGGCCGCGCCATCGGGCGGCTGTTTCTGGGCGAGATGCATCTGACGCCCTTGCAGGTGCTGCTGATCATGCAGGCGTCCTTCCTGATCCTGGGGATGTTCCTGGACGACACCGCGATGCTGGTGATCGTCGCGCCGATCTATGTCACCATGGCGCGCAGCCTCGGCTTCGATCTGGTGTGGTATGGCATCCTTTATACCATCACCTGCCAGATCGCCTACCTGACGCCCCCGTTCGGCTACAACCTGTTCCTGATGCGTGCGCTCGCGCCTCGGGATTTCACGCTTGGGGTGATCTATCGCTCGGTATTGCCCTTCGTGATGATCATGCTGCTGACGCTCGGGCTGGTCATTGCGTTCCCCGGCATCGCCATGTGGCTGCCCCAGTCGATCTATGGACAATGACAACCGGCAAGGAGGTAAAGACGATGAACACGACCAGACGAGAGCTCTTGACCAGCGGCGTCGCCGCGGCCGGGGTCGGCGCCCTTGCCGCCCCCGCCATCGCACAGGGCGCACCGCTGAAATGGCGGATGCAGACCTATGCGGGTGCGGCACTGGGCGAGCATGTCTGCAAGCCTGCGGTAGACGCCTTCAACAAGATCGCCAACGGCCAGATGGAGATCGAGCTTTACTATGCCGACCAGATCGTGCCCACGCCCGAGCTGTTCCGCGCGCTTCAGAACGGCACCATCGACGCGGTGCAGTCCGATGACGATAGCATGGCCTCGCCCACCGAGGTGACGGTCTTCGGCGGCTATTTCCCCTTTGCGCTGCGCTATTCTCTGGATGTGCCGGCGCTCTTCAACCACTATGGTCTGGACGAGATCTGGAAAGAGGAATACGCCAAGCACGGCATCCAGCATATCTCGGCAGGGTCTTGGGATCCTTGCAACTTCGCGACCAAGCAGCCGATCAACAGCCTGGCCGACCTTCAGGGCAAGCGTGTCTTTACCTTCCCGACGGCGGGACGGTTCCTCGCGCAATTCGGCGTCGTGCCCGTCACCTTGCCCTGGGAGGATATCGAGGTCGCGCTGCAGACGGGCGAGCTGGACGGCGTCGCCTGGTGCGGCATCACCGAGGACTATACCGTCGGCTGGGCCGAGGCGACGGGCCATTTCCTGACCAACAACATCTCGGGCGCATGGATCGGCCATTTCTTTGCCAACCAGCAGCGTTGGGACGAGGTGCCCGACCATCTGAAGGAGCTGATGAAAGCCGTCTTCGACCAATCCCATTACTATCGCCAGCATTGGTATTGGGCGGGCGAGGCGCGGCTTCGCGTCGGCGGCGACAAGATGCAACTGACGACGATTCCCGCCGAGGAATGGGCCACCGTCGAGGAGGCCGCCAAGAAATTCTGGGACGAGATCGCCGCGGAATCCGAGGTCAAGGCCCGCGTCGTGGCCCAGATCAAGGAATACAACGAAGCGATGGAGAAGGCAGGTCCACCCTATCGCTATTCGTGATCACTGCGACTGGGCGCATCCGCGATGGTGCGCCCTCCTTACCGGAGTCACCCATGCCTGCCAACCTTTCCTTGAAAAACCTCGAGCAGGCGGTCCAAGCCGGCGAAATCGACACCGTGATCGTCGCGTTGGTCGATATGCAGGGCCGTTTGATGGGCAAACGCTTCCACGCAGCCCATTTTCTCGAGAACCACGACGAGACGCATTGCTGCAACTATCTGCTGGCGACCGATCTGGAGATGAACACGGTGCCGGGCTATGCGGCGGCAAGCTGGGCGGCGGGCTACGGCGACTACGTGATGAAGCCGGACCTTTCGACCCTGCGCCGCCTGCCCTGGGCGGCGGGAACCGCGCTGTGCATGTGCGATCTCTACGACCACAAGACCCACGAACTGGTCCCCCACGCCCCGCGCAGCGTGTTGCGCCGGCAGGTCGAACGCGCGGCCGCCCTGGGTTTCCAGCCGATGATGGCGACCGAGCTTGAATTCTACCTGTTCGAGCAATCCTTCAAGCATCACTTCGACAGCGGCTATCGCTGCCTTGTCCCGACTGCGCGCCACAATGTCGACTATGCCCTCAGCGGCACCTTCGGTGAGGAACCCGTGATGCGGGATCTGCGCAACGGTCTTTACGGCGCCGGCATCCCGGTCGAGAATTCGAAGGGTGAAGCCAACGCCGGCCAGCACGAGATCAATGTCAGATATTCGGATGCGCTGGATACCTCGGACATGCATGTCGTGGTCAAGGCTGCAACCAAGGAGATCGCGAGCAGGCACGGCCTCTCGGCCACCTTCCTTGCGAAAGTCGCGCATGGCCAGGCAGGCTCGTCCAGCCATGTGCATCAATCCCTGTTCAGGGACGGCGAGAACGCCTTTTTCGACGAGAGTGCCGAACATGGCATGTCCGACCTGATGCGGCATTACATGGCGGGCCAACTGGAACATGCGCGCGCGCTGACCTTTTTTCTTGCCCCCTATGTCAACAGCTACAAGCGTTTCGTGACCGGCCTTTTCGCACCGACGAATGCGATCTGGTCGGTGGACAACCGCACAGCAGGTTTCCGCGTTTGCGGCGACAACACCAGGAGCGTGCGCATCGAATGCCGGATCGGCGGATCGGACCTGAACCCCTATCTGGCCTGCGCCGCGCTGCTCGCCGCCGGGCTGGAGGGGATCGAGCGGAAACTGGCGCTGGAGCCGGAATTCACCGGCGACGCCTATGCGGCCCAGGATGCCCGGCAGGTGCCCAAGACCCTGCATGAGGCCGCCGATGCCCTGGATGGCTCGGCCATGTTGCGCGCGGCGATGGGCGATGGGGTCATCGATCACTATGTCCACGCCGCCCGCTGGGAAGTCGAGGAATTCAACCGCGCCGTCACCGATTGGGAACTGGCCCGCGGGTTCGAGCGCGCCTGACACGATCCGCCGGAACCTCCGCCAATACGAGGAAGAGATGAGCAAGACCATCGCCCTGATATCGCCCACCACCGGCAAGACCCTTGTCGAAAGGCAGACCCTGGGCATCGAGGACGCGCGCGCCGCCGTTGCCCGCGCCCGTGCCGCCCAGCCCGGATGGGCGGCGCTGCCGCTGGACGAGCGGGTCGCCCGCATCCGCGCCGGGATCGCGGCGCTGAACGCCATGAAGGACGCGATAGTGCCCGAACTGGCCGATCAGATGGGCCGCCCGATCCGCTACGGCGGTGAATTCGGCGGCGTCAACGAACGCGCCGACCATATGATGAAGATCGCGGCCCAGGCCCTTGCCCCGACCATGGTCGAAGACAGCGATCATTTCGCGCGTGAGATCCGGCGCGAGCCGGTGGGCGTGGTCTTTGTCATCGCGCCCTGGAACTATCCTTTCCTGACCGCCGTCAACACGGTCGTGCCCGCCCTGGTCGCCGGCAATGCCGTGATCCTGAAGCATGCGACCCAGACCCTGCTGGCGGGCGAGCGTCTGGCCGAGGCGCTGCATCGAGGCGGCGTTCCCGCCGACATCATGCAGAATGTCGTCTTGGACCACGAGACGACCGAGGCACTGATCGTCGAGCGCAGCTTCGGCTTCGTGAACTTCACGGGCTCGGTCGCCGGGGGGCGTGCGATCGAGCGGGCCGCCGCGGGGACCTTTACCGCGACCGGGCTGGAACTGGGCGGCAAGGATCCCGGCTATGTCCGCGCCGATGCCGATCTGGATGCGGCGGTGGACGGGCTGATGGACGGCGCCATGTTCAACAGCGGCCAGTGCTGCTGCGGGATCGAGCGGATCTATGTCCACGAAAGCCTCTTTGACGCCTTCGTGGCCAAGGCCGCCGATTGGGTGAACGCGCAGAGGCTGGGCAATCCCCACGACCCGGATACGACGATGGGGCCGATGGCGCACCGGCGCTTTGCCGATCTGGTCCGCGCGCAGGTCGCCGAGGCCGTGGCGCAGGGGGCAAGGCCGCTGATCGACCCGGCGCACTTTCCCGCCGATGATGGCGGCGCCTATCTTGCGCCGCAGGTGCTGGTCGACGTGACCCACGATATGCGCGTGATGCGAGAGGAAAGCTTCGGCCCCGTCGTCGGCATCATGCCGGTTCGCGACGATGCCGAGGCGATCCGGCTGATGAATGATTGCGACTATGGGCTGACCGCCTCGATCTGGACCGCCGATGCCGATGCCGCCGCCCGGATCGGCAGCCGGCTTGAAACCGGCACCGTCTACATGAACCGCTGCGACTATCTGGACCCGGCGCTGTGCTGGACCGGCTGCAAGGACACCGGACGCGGCGCAGCGCTGTCGGGCCTTGGCTATCTGGCCGTGACGCGGCCGAAATCCTACCATCTGAAAAAGGTGACGAAATGACGCTTCGGGCGAACTGGTCCTATCCGACCACCATAAAATTCGGCGCGGGCCGCGTCACCGAACTGGCCGAGCATTGCAGGGCCGCGGGCATCGCGCGTCCCCTGCTTGTGACAGACAAGGCACTGGCGAGCCTGCCCATAGCCGCGCAGGCCCTGGATATTCTGGATGCCTCCGGCCTTGGCCGCGCGGTCTTTTCCGAGGTCGATCCGAACCCCCACGAGGGCAATATGGAGGCCGGCATCGCCGCCTACAAAGCCGGCGGACATGACGGCGTGATCTGCTTTGGCGGCGGCTCGGCGCTGGACCTGGGCAAGATGATCGCGCTGATGGCGGGCCAGACCGTATCCGTTTGGGACCTGGAGGACATCGGCGACTGGTGGACCCGCGCGGATGCCGGCAAGATCGCGCCCATCATTGCCGTGCCGACGACGGCGGGCACGGGCTCCGAGGTCGGGCGCGCCGGGGTCCTGACGAACTCGGCCACGCACAAGAAGAAGATCATCTTCCATCCCAAGCTGATGCCGGCCGTCACTGTCTGCGACCCCGAACTGACCGTGGGCATGCCGAAAGTCATCACCGCCGGCACCGGCATGGATGCCTTCGCCCATTGCCTCGAAGCGTTCTGCTCGCCCCATTACCACCCCATGTCGCAGGGCATCGCGCTTGAGGGGCTGCGGCTGGTGAACGAATACCTGCCCCGCGCCTATGCCACGCCCGACGACATCGAGGCCCGCGCGAACATGATGAGCGCCGCCGCCATGGGGGCCGTCGCCTTCCAGAAGGGGCTGGGCGCGATCCATAGCCTGAGCCATCCGGTCGGCGCGGTCTATGGCACCCATCACGGCACCACGAATGCGGTGGTCATGCCGATGGTGCTGGACTTCAACCGACCGGCCATCGAGGACCGGCTTGCCCGCGCCGCCGACTATCTCGGCATCAAGGGCGGCTTCGACGGCTTTCGCGCGCGGGTGATCGAGCTGCGCAGCGAGCTTGCCATCCCCCAGAACCTGACCCGGTTGGGCGTCCAGTCCGAACGTCTGGACGAACTGACCGAGATGGCGCTGGAGGATCCGAGTTGCGGCGGAAACCCCGTCGAGATGACGCGCGAAAACACTCGCGCGCTGTTTGAAAGCTGCATGTGAATATATCGCGCGGCCCCGCGATCCTCCAGGGGCCGTGCCCGTCCCTGCCTTCGCAAACGCAGTCCCTGCGACGAAGCCGGGATCATCGCACGGCGCAGCTGCTTGGCTGCCCCGATGCGCTGTTGGCGAATGCTCGCCCCCGGATGCGCTGGCGGCGTTCTCTCGGACCGCTGTCACGGTCGGGAAGACGATTCGGGATGACGGATCAAGCCGGCATGTAAAATATTTACAAATCGCATATCCAACCTGTCAATTTATTAACAAAATTTCCTTTATATATAAACGCTTAACATGGATGCGGTGATCGGTTTAACATCGTTCTCGAGCTTTCTTGCAGCGGCCCGACGTGGAGGCGTCGATATGGCGCCGCAGGGAAGGGGAAAAGATGCGATTGCTTATGAGGGGGAGCCATGTCCGTTGAAAATGTTGCGAAACATNGCCCCCGGCGCGGGCTTGGCCGATGCGCTGTCCACCGCCGCCTGCCTGGCCGGCGACCGGCAGGCGATCCTGGCGCTGCTGGCCCGTTTCGACGGCGCCCGGCTTGAAGCGGCGCCGCGCGGGGCATAGCGGTTCCGCCATCGGACCCGGTGGCCGCCGCGCCAGGGCCGCGCGGCGGGTTTTGCATGTCCGGCGGCGGCCGCGACGCGGCGTCATCCTGACGGGGTTGTGAAAAATTTACAAAAACCCGCAGGCGCGCGTCAATTTATTTACAAAATTCTCTTTTTAAAAAAATGGTTTACTGGAAAAGCAAACTCATATTAACATGAGCGCAACCGGTGTTCCGGCGCCCGTTTGCGGCACCTTGAGGAGGGTGCGGGCGTCCCGGATCTACCCTGTCGCGAGTAGAGGAGGCGCGTCATGTCCGTTGAAAATGTTGCGAAACATCCCATTCCGCCCGGCTTCGAGGATGCCCTGGTCCAGCCGGCCGATTACGCCCGCATGTATGCCGAATCGATCTCGGACCCCGACGGGTTCTGGGGGCGCGAGGGCAAGCGGCTGGACTGGATCCAGTCCTATACCAAGGTGAAGAACACCGATTTCACCATGGGCCAGGTCTCGGTCAAATGGTTCGAGGACGGCATCCTGAACGCCTCGGTCAACTGCGTCGACCGCCACCTGCCCAAGCGCGCGAACCAGACCGCGATCATCTTCGAGCCGGACGACCCCAGCCAGCCGGCGCGCCACATCACCTATGCCGAACTGTCGGAAAAGGTGAACCGCTTTGCCAACGTCCTGCTGAGCCAGGGGGTGATGCGCGGCGACCGGGTGGTGATCTACATGCCGATGATCCCCGAGGCGGCCTATGCCATGCTGGCCTGCGCGCGGATCGGCGCCATCCATTCCATCGTCTTCGCCGGCTTCTCGCCCGACGCGCTGGCCAACCGCATCAACGATTCGGGTGCCAAGCTGGTCATCACCGCCGACACCGCGCCGCGCGGCGGCCGGCGCACGGCGCTGAAGTCGAACGCCGACGCGGCGCTTCTGCATTGCTCGGACCGGGTGCGCTGCCTGGTGGTCAAGCATACCGGCGACCAGACCAGCTGGATCGAGGGCCGCGACGTCGATGTCCTCAAGCTGATGGACGAGGTCAGCCCCGACTGCCCGCCGCGGCCGATGAATGCCGAGGATCCGCTGTTCATCCTCTATACCTCGGGTTCGACCGGCAAGCCCAAGGGCGTGGTCCATACCACCGGCGGCTACCTGCTGTTCGCCGCGATGTCGCATCAATACGTCTTCGACTACAAGGACGGCGACGTGTTCTGGTGCACGGCCGACGTGGGCTGGGTGACGGGGCACAGCTATATCGTCTACGGCCCGCTGGCCAACGGCGCCACCACGCTGATGTTCGAGGGCGTGCCGACCTGGCCCGATGCCGGCCGCTTCTGGGCCGTCTGCGACAAGCACCAGGTCAACCAGTTCTATACCGCGCCGACCGCCATCCGCTCGCTGATGGGGCAGGGGCCGGAATGGGTCGAGAAATACGACCTCTCCAGCCTGCGCGTGCTGGGCACGGTGGGCGAGCCGATCAACCCCGAGGCCTGGGTCTGGTATGACAAGCATGTCGGCAAGGGCCGCTGCCCGATCGTCGATACCTGGTGGCAGACCGAGACCGGCGGGCACATGATCACCTCGCTGCCCGGCGCCATCGAGGCCAAGCCGGGCTCGGCCACGCTGCCCTTCTTCGGCGTCAAGCCGGTGGTTCTGGACGCGCAGAGCGGCGTGCCGCAGGACGGCCATGGCGAAGAGATCGACGGCGTGCTGTGCATTGCCGACAGCTGGCCGGGGCAGATGCGCACCGTCTGGGGCGACCACCAGCGCTTCATGGAGACCTATTTCCAGCAATATCCGGGCTATTACTTCACCGGCGACGGCTGCCGGCGGGACAAGGACGGCTATTACTGGATCACCGGCCGGGTCGACGACGTCATCAACGTCTCGGGGCACCGCATGGGCACGGCCGAGGTGGAATCGGCCCTGGTCGCGCATGAGAAGGTGGCCGAGGCCGCGGTCGTGGGCTATCCGCACCCGCTGAAGGGGCAGGGCATCTATGCCTATGTCACGCTGATGAACGGGGTCGAGCCCAGCGACGAGCTGCGCGCCGAGCTGGAGAAATGGGTCCGCACCGAGATCGGCCCCATCGCCAAGCCCGACCTGATCCAATGGGCGCCGGGCCTGCCCAAGACGCGCTCGGGCAAGATC
>NZ_VCBQ01000129.1:0-11677 GCF_006386455.1 Paracoccus sp. FO-3
GATGTTCATCACCCCGATGCCGCCGACGAAGATCGAGATCGCCGCGATGGCGCCCAGCAGCAGGTTCTGCGAGGCGCGCTCGGCCTCGGCCGCGGCAAAGGCCCCGGCCGCATCGGCCAGCCAGAAATCCTCGGCCCCGTGGCGCTGGGTCATCACCCGGCGCAGCAGCGCGTTGGTTTCCTCAAGCCGCGCCATGTCCTGCAATGCGACCACGATCACCGACAGCTCGCCCGGCCCGTAGACCCGGCTTTCCAGGCTGGCAAGCGGCATGGCCACCACCTTGTCGCGGTCGCTGCCGTTCTGGCTCAGCCCCTTGGCCTCCAGCACGCCGCCGACCAGAAAGGGCGACATGTTGACCATGACGAACTCGCCCGTCGGATCGCGGGTGTCGGGAAACAGCGTCCGCGCCACGGTCGCGCCCAGAAGCAGCACCGGGCTGCCGCCGCGCTCGTCCGTTTCGGAAAAGAAGCTGCCGCGCACCACGTCCCAGCCATGCACGCCGCGGAAATCGCGGTCCGTGCCCAGGATGTCACTGTCGATGGACAGCCCGCCCGCGGCGACCCTCGCCTGTTCCCACCGCCCCGGCATCACGCCCGCGACATTGGGCAGGCCCTTCAGCGCCATCGCATCCTGAAGCGTCAGCGGCCGCCGCGGCATGCGCGTGTCCTGGTCCGAGCTGACCACGACCCAGTTGGTGCCGATGGCCGAGGCGCGGCGGATGAATTCCTCCTGCGCGCCGCGACCGATGGCCAGCATGGCGACGACCGAGGCCACGCCGATGACGATACCCGACAGCGTCAGCGCGGTGCGCACCGGGCTGGCGGCGATGGCGGCAAAGGCCGCGCGGGCGGCCTCGCGCAGGGTAGAGAGAAGCGCCGGGCGGCGGTGGACCGGCGGCGGCAACGCCGGGGCGGGCTCGGCCGGCGGGGCAAAGCCGCTGTCGCCGGCGATCCGCCCCTCGGCCACGCGGATCACCCGATCGGCGCGGGCGGCGATGTCGGCGTCATGGGTGATCAGGATCACCGTATGGCCCTTGGCGGCAAGATCCGAGAGCAGCCGCATGACCTGCCGGCCGCTTTCGGCGTCGAGCGCGCCGGTCGGCTCGTCCGCCAGGATCACCGCGCCGCCGTTCATCAGCGCCCGCGCGATGGACACGCGCTGCTGCTGGCCGCCCGACATCTGCGCGGGACGCGCGCCCATCCGGTGCCCCAGCCCGAGGCTTTCCAGCAGCGCCGCCGCCCGCGCCCGCCGCGCCTCGCGCGCGGCCCCGGCATGGCTGGCGGGCAGCGCGACATTCTCCAGCGCCGTCAGCGTCGGGATCAGGTTGTATTGCTGGAAGACGAAGCCGAAGAGGCGATTGCGCAGCCCCGCCTGCGCGTCGCGCGACAGCCGCGCCACGTCCTGCCCGGCCAGGTGATAGCTGCCCGCCGTCGGCCGGTCCAGGAGGCCGAGGATGTTCATCAGCGTCGACTTGCCGGACCCCGAGGTGCCGACGATGGCCACGAACTCGCCCGCGCGGATGTCGAGGTCGATGCCGCGCAGCACATGGGCGCGCGCCGCACCCTCGCCGAAGACCCGGTGCAACCCGCGGATGCGGATCAGCGGGGGGTCATCCGCCGGGGCGGTCACGGTGCGATCCTCAGCAAAGGCTCGCCCTCGGTGGGGCGTTCTCCGGTGATCACCAGCTCGCCTTCCTCCAGCCCCGAGGTGATCTCGACATGGGAGCGGGTGCGCATCCCGGTCCGGGGGTGGCGGGTTTCCGGCGTGCCGGCCGCACTGAGAACGCGCACGGCCCCGTCCTCGTCCAGCGCCGAGACCGGGATGGCCAGCACATCCGCCGCGCTTTCGGTGACGAAGAAGACCTGCGCGGTCATGCCCGAAAGCAGCGCGCCGCCCGGATTGGCGATGTCGAACAGCGCCACATAGGTGACGACGGAATTGGCCTCCTCGCCCTCCTTGACCGGCGGCGCGGGCAGCACCTGGCGCAGGGTGGCGCGATGCTTGCGGTCGGGAAAGCCGAGCGTGGTGAACCAGACCGGCATGCCGGGGCGCAGATGCACCACATCCGCCTCGGAGACGTCGCTGCGCACCGTCATGGTGGCCAGGTCGGCGATGCGCAGGATCAGCGGCGTGTCGTAATTGGCGTTCAGCGTCTGCCCCTCGCGTGCCAGCGCCGCGACCACGGTGCCGGCCATGGGCGAGGTGATGCGCGAGCGGGCCAGCGTCGCCTCCTCGGCCCGCAACCCGGCGCGGCTGCGGCGGATGGTGGCGTCCAGCGCCTCGATCCGGGCGCGCAGCACGTCGCGGTCACGCTCGGCCTCTTCCAGCGTCACCCGGCTGCTGCTGCGCCCGGCCAGCGAGGAATGCCGCCCGGCCTGGCGCTCGGCAAAGCCCAGCTGCGCCTGCAATTCGCTGCGCTCGGCGGCCAGGCGGGCCAGTTCGGCCTGCAAGCCCTCGACCTGCGCCGCCTGCACCTCGGCGTCGATCTCGGCCAAGAGCTGCCCGGCCTCGACCCGGTCGCCGGCGGCGACATGCAGCCGGCGCAACTGCCCCGAGACCTGCGCGCCGACATCGACATGGGCATGGGGCTCGATCCGGCCCGAGGCGGTCACGGCGTTTTCCAGGTCGCGGCGGATGACTGGCGCGGTGTCATAGGCGACGGCGGGCGGTCCCCCGCGCAGATGCCACAGCCCCGCGCCGGCTAGGGCGGCCAGCGCCAGCACGGTCAGCACGACCCACCGCTTGCCGGGGCGCCGGGTCGGGGGCGATTCCTGCCATGGCGCAGGGATCTTCGCGCCGTGATTGAGGGCGTTCATTCGGCAAACCCATCCTTGATCCGTTCGGGGCTGGCGACGACGGCTTGCGATGGTTCGGTATGACCTGCCCGGATGACCCGAACACGATCCTATACGTCTTGACCTGGCTTGGCGGCCCGGTGCCGGGCTCTCGCAGATAGCGAGGCCGGCAGCCGGCAGGGCTGGCTCAGGACGCTCCGGCGCCGGACAGCAGCCCCGGCACATGCCCAGGCTCATGTCCCATACCGCAAATCGTGGTGCAACAGGATGCTGCACCGCGCGTTCAAACTCTCATCGATACGCAGCGGGCAGCTTCTCCAGATCGACCCGAATGACCGAATCCAGCGCGCCTTCGCGATAGTCGGAATGCTCCTTGTCATGCGGAACCTTGACGGTCACGAACAGGGTCTGGCCGTCTTCGCTGACCTCAATGCTGTTGGGGTGCACGGGCAGCGGAATGCGCTGCTTTACCGCATAGTCCTGCGCACCGATCACCACCAGCCCGCCGGTGCCTGCGTTTTCCTTCCGTGTCGTGCCCCGCCAGGTGGCATAAATCTCCGACCGGGCAGGATTGAATGCCACGTCCAGCGTGCCGGGGCCGACAGGGATTTGATTGACCACCTTGCCGTTGGCGATATCGAAGACGTAAATCGCACCCTTGTTCGCGTCGGCCGCAAACAGGCGCTGGCCTTCGGTGTCGATCGCCAGATTGAGGAAGAAATGCTGTGAAGCCTCGGCCGCCTCCTCGGTCGTATCGCCGGTCGAGATCATGCCTACCCGCTCGCCGCTGACCGCGTCGATGACCGAGATTTCCTCGATCCCGCCACCGCTGGCGTAGAAACGTCCCGCATTCGCATTATAAACCGCACCGGCCGGCCATAGCCCGCCCTCGATCCGGTGCAGCAACTCGCCCGCCTTCAGGTCCACAATCCAGACCACGCCCTCGCGGCCGGGACTGGTGACGAAGGCAAGGCCCCTGTCTTCGTCCAGCGTGATCATGCGGGTGTGTTCGAAGCCGCCCTCCTCCTTTTCCAATCCGAGCTGGATGGTGTCGAGAATCTGCCCGCCCTTCGCGTCGATCACGGTCAGCGAGCCGTCCAGCGTATTGCCGGCGTAGAGCCGCCCGGTTCTGCGGTCCAAGGCCAGCGCAAAGGGCCGGCGGGGCAGCTGGATCTGGCGAATGGGGTGCAGGTCATCGGCGTCCAGCACATGGATGAAGCCCGCCGTGCCTTCATCGAAGGACGGCACCGACGCGACGAAGGCCAGCCCTTCCTCCATCCAATGCACGACCTCATAGGCGCCGGGGATCGTGTCGGTGCGGATCATGGCGGGGGCAAATTCGGCCGTTGTCAGCGGTGCGGGTTCATTCGGCGCCTGCTGTGCGACAGCGGGCATCGCTAAGGTCAGTGCCAAAGCCACTGGCAGCACCATACGGAGCAAGTCTGTGCGGATAGTTAAGGGGATCATCAGTATCTTCCTGTTTCGAGCCGCAAGTACGGTGGTTCAAGGGAAGGGGCGGAAACGACCAGCAATGACCGCATCCATTACGAATTGGTTCGGGTTCTCACGAGACTCTGAAACTCCCGAACCCTCACATGAATACGATTACCTCAGAATGTACTGCGGAACGTCAACGCGATCTCGCGCGGGGGGCCGTAGAAATTGTTCTTGGACAAGGTGCCGAGCTGCGCATAATAGCCTCTATCAAAGACGTTGTTGATATTCAATGTCAGTGACGCGTCGTCGCTGAAATCATAGCGTACACTCAGATCCGCTACGGCATATCCACCTTGCCCAAAATTGAAGGGTACCTCGCTCCACTCCCCACCGGCACGCTCAACCCACTCCGTCCCACTAACCTTGGTGGTGCTTTGCGCGCGCAGGCCGGCGCCGATCGTCCACTTCGAATAATCATTAGGAAGGTTGTAGTTCGCCCATACCTTCAACAGATGTCTTGGTGTGATGGCGCTGTAAACACCGTTAGTTTCTTTATTTTTGTTGATATTAAGCGTATAGCCGGCGAATAGTTGAAGCCCTGACGCGACCTCACCTGAAACCTCTATGTCCAACCCCCTGCTAGTTACCTCACCATCGTCGAGATAACAGCAACTACTACCATTTCCTGGGTTAGACGCACCAGCGTAACGGGGATCCCGAACGGCCTCGCCCTCGCGCTTAGTATAGTAAGCCGCGAGGCTTGCGTTCATTGCTCCCCCCAGAAGTTCTCCCTTAAGACCAGTTTCGAAGGTGCGTCCGGTAATCGGGTTTAACGGCGATCCCGGCTCAGGGCCACGCAAATAGCGTGATTGCGATTGATAAATCGTTGCAACGCTTGCATATGCTGTCCAATCCCGGTTGAGGTCATGCGATACTGCAGCAAAAGGCGTCAGCACCCCATTATCGCTGTAATCAATAGCCTCACGCCAATTCACCGACCCGTCGCGATTGTAACTCGCTCGATGAAAGGAATACTTGTAATTTCCATAACGCGCGCCAAGGATGATCCGGGTTTGATCGCTCATTTCGAACTTTCCACGCGCGTATACACCATAGCGCGTTTCCGTGTATGGGTGGAAATTGAAATAATAATCTCCAGGAAAATCCGGTATAGTCGCAATCGGCCAATTCGCATCGTCCACATCGTCCAGATTGACTGCTGGTCCGGTGAATTCGCTGCGGTTTACGTCTGAGCTGTGCTTTGCATAGTCTAAGCCAATAACAATATCTGCGCGACGCCCAAGCAGATCAAAATCGCCAGAGATATTCGTATCAGCTTGGATCTGATAACCATCGGCCCAATTATGTGACCCGTTAAAGACCAAGCCATCGCCGGTCAGCGGATCAACCGCACCTGCCAGGTAGCCATAGAGGCCGCGGTATTTATGCTCGGCATAAGTAAGATTACTATTCCAAACCCAACCATTGGCAAAGTCATGCCGCAAACCCGCAAAAATCTCCCAGCCCTTATGATCCAGATCGGCCCAATCGGTGCCGAGGCTGGCTTCGACTGGAAGGCCGATATCAGAACCGTCCAGATAGCGCGGCATACCAGCCCACCAGGGAGCACTGCGCTGCCGATCGTAGCTACCACCAAAGGTTAGAACGGTGCTGTCGCCTAGGTCCGCTTCGATGATCGCGTAGAACGACCGGTTGTCCAATTCGCCCCCGTTATAGAAGGTGTCGCCCTTTTCCGCAGAAAGGATCATACGCGCCCGCACGTCGCCATCCTTAGTTAACGGGGTGCTGTAGTCATAGCTTACCGTCGCCCGATTCCAGTTGCTGTAGGACAGTTCGGCTGTGCTTGCCCGCTCGTCCAGCGGCCGCTTGCGTACCAGGCTAATGATACCGCCCGCCTCGCCATTACCCGAGAACAGCCCATCGGCCCCACGTAGCACCTCAACGCGATCATAGCGCGATAAGCCGATACTGCCGATCGCATCGTAGGAACTGGTCACGCCGACCGCGCCGCCGTCGATGCGCAAATTGCTGATTTCAAAGCCACGCGCGAAAAATCGGCCCGCGCCATAGTACTGATCCGGGGTCACGGTCACACCAGTCGCGCTGTTCATGGCGGCGCCAAGGTCCGTCAGACCGCGATCCTTAATCTGCCGCGTGGTGATCACTGTGACAGATTGCGGCGTCTCCCGCAGGGTCTCGTCGGTTTTCCCGATGGTACTGGCCGTCGTCGTATAGCTGTTGCTACCCTCGGTGTTCGCACCGCCTGCCTGAATCGTAATCGTGTCCAGCATGATCGAGCCGTCCGGGGCCACGCCCGATGCCCCTGCGCTGATCGGCACGATCGTCACCGTATTGGCGGCGGTGTATTGATACGTCAGACCGCTGCCCGCAAGGAGACGGGAAAGCGCCTCATCCGCTGTCAGATTTCCGGACACACCCGGCGACTGCTTGCCGCGCACGAGATCGGCCGGGTAGAGGATCTGGAGGCCAGAGCGTTCACCGAAACGCGTGATGGCCGAACCGAGCGGTCCGGCAGGCACCGCATAAGTAATTGACGCCTCCTGGGCTGCTGCGGGAAGATAAAGCCCGCCGCCCGAGATGATGGCTGTCGACGTCA
This sequence comes from Paracoccus sp. FO-3, assembly GCF_006386455.1. NCBI lineage: Bacteria > Pseudomonadati > Pseudomonadota > Alphaproteobacteria > Rhodobacterales > Paracoccaceae > Paracoccus > Paracoccus sp. FO-3. The sequence continues at coordinate 6,871 of NZ_VCBQ01000129.1, forward strand.
ACAGCGCGAGGGTAATGCGCATGCCAAGACCCGCCTTGGCATGACTGCGGGGGAAACTCTGCCTCATGATATCAAAACTCCCGTCCATATGGTTGAGGCGGCACCCGAAACGATGCCTGATATCCCCTAGACGGCTACTGGGCGGGGGCACCTCACCCCCTCCGGCAAACTTTCTTAACTTTTTTGTCGGGAAATCGGCTGCGGCCCGGTCAGGCGGGACGCAGCACGACCAGATAGCGCGTTACATGAGTGCTGCGCACCGGAAGGGTGTTCTCGATGGCCTCCAGAACCCCATCGGGGTTGGAGATGTCGAAGATGCCGCTGACCCGCATGTCCAGCAGCCTGTCGCTGGTGACCTGGATGGTTCCGCTGCGGTAACGATTGACGTCGGCCAGAACCTGGCGGAGCGGCCGGTCCTCGAAGATCAGCTTGCCGCGCAGCCATGCGGTTTCGATATAGGCATCGAAAGGCTCCACTGTGCCGGGCGCACCGTTGCCGAAGGAGATGCGCTCGCCTTCTTCAACCCGGACCTCGTCCAGCCCGGTCGATTGCACGGTGACGGCGTGCTCCTCGACCGCGATGGTCGTGCTGCCATCCCAGAGATGGACGGAAAAACGGGTGCCCAGCGCAGTGATGATCCCGCCCTCCGCACGCACGCGGAACGGACGAGGATCTGCTGCAACGTCGAAAAACGCCCGCCCTCGCTGCAGATGGATGCCTCGGACTTGATTGTCGAATTCCAGCGCAAAGGCCGTATCGGCATCAAGATCGACGGTGCTGCCGTCTTCCAGCGTGGCACGACGGGTTTCGCCCGTGCCGGTGTATTCGTCGCTTTGCAGGAAATCCGGCAGGCCGTTCAGCGCGAGGTAGCCGCCGGCCAGCCCCGCCGCGATACTGCCTGACAGCACCATGCGTCGGGATATTACCGGAGTAACCGGCGGCATCGGGGTAATCGACCGCGGATCCCGGACAGCATCAAGGTCGCTCCAGATTCCGCCGAGCTTCGCATATTCTTGCCGGTGCCGGAGATCGGCGGCAAGCCAGGCGGCATGGCGGGCACGGTCGGCTTCTGTGGCATCCCCCGAGTTCATGCGCACGAACCAGGCAAGCGCCTCGTCACGGACATCGCCTCCGTGGCCTTGCAGGTCTGGACTATCTTTGGCTCGTGCCATCGGGGTCACCGGCTAATGGATATGTCTTCCGGACGGAAATGGGGACGAGGTGGAGAGATCCTTCTCTATCCAAGACGGATGAGGAACCCAACCACCTCACCCCCGGTTGTGGATTTCGCATATCAGAGGTCATCAAGCAGGTCACCCAAACCGTCACGGCACTGTGCGAGCGCCTTCATGATCAGCTTTTCCACCGCGCTTCGGCTGATCCCCAGACGGGTGGCGATGTCGGAATGGCTCAGCCCGTCGAACTTGTGCATGAGAAAAACCTGTCGCTGCCGGGCCGGCAGGTCAGCGATGATCGCTTCCAGACGCGCCACGCGCTGACGAAAATCGACGATACGTTCTGCCGAAGGAAGGTCGGCAGGCCGGTCATGGAACTCCGCCGTCGTGAAGTACCTCTCGCGGACCCCTTGCGCGCGAAGTCGGTCTATCGCCAGATTTTCCGCCACCTGCCCGACATAGGCGCCGGGGCTCGATATGTCCTGAACATCCTGCGCCCTGGCGAGTTTGAGCCACGTATCCTGCATCACGTCCTGGGCATCGGATACGGTGCCCAACCGTCGCGTCAGACGGCGCGTCAACCTGTCGTAGCCGCTCATCAAAGCGCCGAAAACCCCATGCGGATCGTCACGCTCGCCCATGTCCCGCGTCCCTCGCCGACATGGACAGCAGCCCCCGAACAACTGATTCCTGCATATGGCCATGCCACATGACTGCAAACTGCCTGAGACTGTCGCTTTCTTCTGGGGTCATTCCGGAATTCCGCTCTCCAACCATGAGCAGCGACACATGACGCTGAACAACTGAGCTGGCTGGTAGCTGACCCGCGCATCACACTATTGTGTGCCTCGGCAAGAGGCAACGGCACATCCACAGATAAACACCGACGCATCAAGGAGGATTCACGGCGCCAAGGTCTGCGCGCCGCACCACGGCCTGATGCGGTCAACCTACAGGCCCAGCCCCCGCTGCCGTCCTAACTGCCACGACACCGATCCGCCCTGCACGACGCCCATGACCTCGCGGCCGAGCTGGCGGTCGATGACCGGCCGCCACGGGACAAGGGTGAATTCATGGGATTGCTCAACCACGGCGAACTTGCCGCTCGATAGCTGCACGGTGCCGGTGAACTTGCCGCTGACGTTCTCGCCGTCCGTGGCGGCGCGGAACGGCAGCCCCTTGCTCTCGGCCATCACCGCGCCGACGCGGGCAACCTCGCGCTCGCGCAAGGTGGCGAGAAGGTTGCGCCGGTAAAAGACGCGGCCATTCCGTGCTCGGGTGGCGTCGCCCTGTTCGATATGATGCTCGCGGCACTGGTCCATCGCCTCGCGCACCTGCTGGCCGAAGCCGGTCGGCGCAAGGTCGGCCGTCTCGCCATGGATCAATCGGCGGTCCAGCCATGTCGCGCCGTCCAATCCGATCTGCTTTTCCAGACCGACCGGGGACAGGACGCGCACACTGGCTTGCCGGTCGCGGCCGGCGTCATGGGCGGCGGCGCGGCTGACCAGATCATCGGGGATGCTCCATTGATCTGCGTCGATGCGCTCGACGATCCCGGCCCGGCGCAGCGCCTCCAGCCGGCGCACATGGGCATCGACATAGCCCTCATAGTCGCCGCCCGGAACGCGGCCCTCGAACTTCGCCTGCTCCAGATGGCGGCTCGGTCGATAGATGCCGTCCTCGGCGATGGCGGTGATGGTGCGGTCGGACGGCCGGGCTGCCGCTTCGGCCGGGCCGATCTCGACGATGCTGCCGATGCGGGCATCCTCCAGCCGCTCGGGCGCGATGCCGGCGATGTGGTGGGTGCGGCCGTCGATCCCGTCCACCACGACCGTCAGGTTCTCGCCCAGTTCGTCGGACAGGTGCTTGTCGATAACGCGGCCGGTGATGGGCAATGCGGGCGATCCGTCATGGATTTGGAAGCTCATCGGATCGCGGTCCAGACCATCGGCCTTCAGCGCCTCGTGCATGGTGCGGATGATGTCGCCGCGTGCGCCCAACTCGCGCAGGGTGGGTTCCAGCCGCTCGCTCAATTCCCAGATACCGGGCGCGTGTTCGGTGGCGAGGCCCATGCTCTCCAGCCTGGCAAGCCGGCGCAGGCGAAGGCTTCGCTCGAATTGCCGCCGGGGGCGTGCTGGGCTCAAGGCGCAGATCGAGATGCCGCGCATCGGCTTCCTCGGCCATGGCGCGGTCGAGCCGCGTGAACCGATCCTGATCTATCTCGTCGGTGAGCTTGCGGGTCTGATCGCCAGATCAAAGGCGAGTGTGAGGGTCTGGACGCGGCCGGCGAACCCGGATTTCCCGCGTGTGAACTGACCGATCTGGGGCATGGCAAGTCTCCTGTGGTTGATGGTTGAAGTGCGAAGTCACTGCGTCGGCGCGCGCCATTCAAAGCGGCCGTCGCCTTCCTCATCGGTCCAGAGCGGGATCGCCCTACCGATGACGGAATTTGCGGGGATGGCGCCGAAATATCGGCCGTCGAGGCTGTCGCGGACCTCCCGGTTCATCAGGAGCAGCTCGCCCTCGCGGATCACGCGGCAGCCCTGCCAGACGGGCAGATCGCGGCCGAGCCGATCGCGCGCCAGCGCCTCGCCCATCCCGATCCCGTCCAGCGTGACCGTCAGACCGTCACGGCAAACCCGCTGTCCCGGCAGGCCGAGCACGCGCTTCAGGAGCGGCACGACCGTCGCGACATAGCCGCGTTCGGCGATGAAACCGGCGAGCGGTTCAGGCGGCATGACGGCGACCAGATCGCCGATGGCCGGCTGCGGCTCCGGGCGCAGCATGTAGAACCCGACCGGCACGCTGGCGCTGGCATTCCAGATCAGCCGCGGCGCGATGTCGAGCAGCGAAAGGCCGAGGACGGTCAGCGCCGTCAGATATGTTGCCCAGAAATATCCGGCGGACGTCATGGGTCGATCCTCCGGCGGCCGATCCATGCGGCATGGCGTTCGGGCGTATAGGGATGCGGCTCCAGACCGGCGGTCAGGCGATTGTGGACGTACCGCCAATAGTCCGGCGATACTTCCGTCGGATCAAAGCCAAGCGCCTCCACGGCGTCGATCACCTGCAAGGCGTGCTGCACCTTCGGCCAGCCACTGAGGCGCAACAGGATTTCACCGCCGGGGCGGACGAAGGGTAGCGTCTGGAACGGCTCGCCGCGACCGATTGCCCGCACAATGTCGATGCGGGAAACGATCGTGCCGTAGTCGTTCGAGGCCCAGCGGACGAAGGCGAGGACCGCATCCGGCGCGAAACCGACGAGGCTGCGGCGGCGGTCGATGATCTGCTCATAGCTCTTGCGGCCGAACCTGATCCAGCGCTCGATCTTCTTTCGCTGGAAGGTCAGCTCGACCAGGGTGGTGACTGGCGCTGCACCGGCGGGATCGTTCCCCTGCTGCCGCGAAAACCTCGCCTTGATCGCCGACACCAGCATCTCGGGGGCCAGGGTGGCGCGGGAACTGGATGCGCTGGTCAGGATCTACGGCAAGCCGGCCTGTGTCGTCAGTGATCGACGAGGATCAGAAAACGATCCGGGGGATCGTTTTCCCGAGGAGGGGCACCGAGTTCACCAGCAAGGCGATCCTGAAATGGGCCAACGAGAACGGCGTCGAATGGCATTATATCGATCC
>NZ_VCBQ01000013.1:0-72337 GCF_006386455.1 Paracoccus sp. FO-3
GAGATCAGCCCGGCCCGCACCGCCCGCGCCAGCACCCGGTCCCGCGCCGCCCTGGCGGCTTCGGGGAAACGGTCCGGCCGCCGCGCCTCGGGCGATTGCGGCAGCGCCACCAGCAGCGCGGCCTGGGCCGGGGTCAGTCGCCGCGGCTCCTTGCCGAACCATTGCAGGGACGCGGCCCGGATGCCCTCGACATTGGCGCCATAGGGGGCAAGGCGCAGGTAAAGCGCCAGGATCTCGCGCTTCTCCAGCCGCCGCTCCAGGGCCAGGGCCAGCCGGATTTGGCGGGCCTTGCCGGCCCATTGCCCGGTCGGTCCCTCCTCGATCAGCCGGGCCACCTGCATGGTCAGGGTGGATCCGCCCGAAACCACCCGCCCATGCCGCAGCGCCTGCCAGCCCGCGCGCAACAGCGCCCGCCCGTCGATGCCGGCATGGCCCGCAAACCGCCGGTCCTCCCAGGTCATCAGCATGTCGAGAAACAGCGGATCGACCGGCCCCGCATCCAGCCGCCAGCGCCCGTCCGCGACCTGGAAGGCGCGCAAAAGCGAACCGTCCCGCGCCACCACCTCGACCCCCACCGGCACGTCCAGCCGGGGCAGGGCGGTGGCATCGACCCAATCGTCAAACCGGTCTCGCAGCCCCGCCCCGATCCCCAGGACCAGGACGCAATTCATCAGAAACAGGGCAAGGCGGCGCGTTCTCATGACCCATCAATACGCCAGGCGCGGCATGGAAAGAACCTTGGCTTCTTCGTTGCCCAAATACCCATGCGGCGGTGCAATCCGCAGCTATTTCGCCTCTTCCTCGCCAAACAGCCCCTTCAGCCCGCGCGCGATCAGGTTGCCGACGCGGGGCCGGGGCTGGTGCAGGAAGGGCAGCGGCCGGCAGACCTCCATCGCCGCGATGCCGACGCGGGCGGTCAGCGCGCCGTTCACCACCCCCTCGCCGAAGCGCTTCGAGACCTTGGCGAGCAGGCCCCCGCCGGCGACGGTATGGATCAGGTCGTCGCCGGCCGCGACCGCGCCGGTGGCGATCAGATGCGTCATCACCGTGCGCGCCAGCCGCCAGCCGCCGACGGCGCCGGCGCGGCCGCCATAGATCTCGGCCATGCGGCGGATCATGCGCAGGTTCGCCGCCAGCGCCGCGATGACGTCGGCCAGCGCCAGCGGGATCAGCGCGGTCGCGGCGGCGACGGTGCGGGCGGCGGCCTCGATCTCGCGCCGGGCCTGCTGGTCCAGGGCGGCCAGCAGCTCGGTTTCGGCCAGGGCGATCAGCGTCTCGGCGTCATAGGCGTCGCCCTTGCGCTCGCGCAGGCGGCCGAGCCCCCATTCCAGCTCGGGTCGGGCGCGATACAGGCCCTCCATCCGCGCCACCACATGCTGCGCGGCCTTCAGGTCGCCCGAGGCCAGCGCCGCCCCGGCCGCGCGGTTGATGCCGTCGATGGCGGCAAAGCGCGACCAGGCGCGGTATTCGCGCCAGGCCATGCCTAGGGCGGCCAGGCAGAACAGCACCATCAGCGCGATGCCGATCCAGCCCAGCAGCGGATAGCTGTTCAGCAGGTCGGTCAGATAGCGCAGCGCCGCCACCGACAAAAGGAAGGTGAACAGCGCCACCCCGGTATTGATGAAGAACCGCGTCAGCCGCGACGGCCCGCGCCCGACCAGCCGCGCCACCAGCTGCATGGTGCGCGGCTGCGGCAGGGGCGGCAGCCCGTCGTCGATCATCGGCGCATCGGCGGGCGAGGGCGCGGGTTCGCCCTCGCGCCACTCGGCGCGCGGCGCCTTGCGGTCGCGCTGGCCGGCTTGGGCGGGCTGGGGGCGGGGCGGCTCGGCCGGTTCGGGTGGCCCGCCCATCTCCATCAGCACCGGCCCGCGCCGTTTCGGGGGTTCAGCCATGGCGCCCTCCTATAGCCTGTCGCCGATCAGGAACTCGGCCGCGCGGTCCAGCCGGATATGCGGCGGCCCGTCGCCCGGCCGCAGCGTGCCCGGCGCCGGGGCGAAATCCATGATCGCATAGTCGCCGTCCAGCCAGCGCGCCGCGCCCTGGCTTGCCGGCACCAAGAGCTCGGCCGGATTGGCCGGCAGCTCGCCCGGATAGAAGGCCGCCTGCCGCCCGTCCATCAGCGTGCCGCGCACCGCGGGCAGTTCCTCGCCGTCCTGGCGGATCATCTCCTCGGTGGTGGTGCGCAGCGAGGCGACGGACATGGCCTCGGTCCGCGCGCCGGAGAAATCGGCGCGGTCGCGCGCCTCGCGCAGCATGGCGGCGGTGATCGCGGTCAGGCGCGGATGCTGGATGTGGTGCAAATGATCGGCCTTGGTCGCGGCGAACAGGATGCGCCCCACCCGGCGCGCGCCCAGAAGCTGCGCCAGCCACCCCGCCCGGCCGGGGCGAAAGGCGCCCAGGATGTCGGCCATGGCGCGGCGCATGTCCTCGACCGCCGGCGGCCCGGCATGGATCGCGCCCAGCACGTCCATCAGCACCACCTGTCGGTCGATGCGGGCGAAATGGTCGCGGAAGAAGGGCTTCACCACCCGCGCCTTGTAGGCCCCGAAGCGGCGCGCGAACTCGCGCCCCAGGGGCGTCGCCCGCATCTCATGCGGCAGCGGTGTGAAGGTCAGCGCCGGCGAGCCCTCCAGCTCCCCCGGCATCAGGAAGCGGCCGGGGGTGCAATCCGACCAGCCCGCGTCGCGTGCCCGGTGCAGGTGGCTCGTATAGGCCGCGGCCAGCGCCTGCGCGGCGGTCTCGTCGAAGCGCCCCGGATCGGTCGCGGCCAGCGCGGCGCGGAAGGTCTCGGCGCCGGGGCGGCCGGCCATGCGGTCCAGCACCTCCTGCGACCATTGGTCGAAGTCCTTTTCCATCAGCCGCAGGTCCAGGAGCCACTCGCCCGGATAGTCGACGATGTCGAGATGCAGCACCTGCTGGCCGCGCCAGCCGGCGATCAGCCCGCGCGGCTGCACCCGCAGGGACAGGCGCAGCTGGCTGACATGGCGCGTGCCCTCGGGCCAATGCGGGTCGGGGCCGGTCATGGCGGCCAGGTGGCGCTCATAGTCGAATCGCGGCACGGTGTCGTCGGGCTGCGGCTGCAGCCACGCCGCCTTGAGCGAGCCGTCGGCCGCCGCCCGCAGCGCCGCCATCCGGCCGCGGTCCAGAAGGTTCGCCACCAGCGAGGTGATGAACACGGTTTTGCCCGCCCGCGACAGTCCCGTCACCCCAAGCCGCAGCACCGGGTCGGACATGCCCAGGCCCTGCATCAGATCGTCGGCGATACCCATTCCGTCCCTCGCTTTGGCCGGGTCAAGATAGGCAGGCCGGCGGCGGATGTGTAGGGGCAGGTCTTTTCGCCTGGGCGGCGCTTTGCCATAAGGCGCGAATGCAACTGCCCATCGACGCCGTATTGCCCGAACTGACCGCCGCGCTGGCCGCCCATGGCCGCGCGGTGCTGATGGCGCCGCCCGGCGCGGGCAAGACCACCCGCGTCCCCCTGGCGCTGCTGCCCGTCGTCACCGGCCGCATCCTCATGCTGGAGCCGCGCCGCCTGGCCGCCCGCGCCGCGGCCGAGCGCATGGCCGAGACGCTGGGCGAGCCCCTGGGCCGCACCGTCGGCTATCGCATCCGCGGCGAGGCGGTGCCGGGCAACCGCATCGAGGTCGTGACCGAGGGCATCCTGACCCGGATGATCCAGTCCGACCCCGAGCTTTCCGGCGTCGGCTGCGTGATCTTCGACGAATTCCACGAACGCAGCCTGAATGCCGACCTGGGCCTGGCCCTGGCCTGGGAAGCGCGGCAGGCGCTGCGCCCCGACCTGGCGCTGCTGGTCATGTCGGCGACGCTGGACGCCGAGCCGGTCGCGGCGCTGATGGACGCGGCGCCGGTCATCCGCTCCGAGGGCCGGGCCTTTCCGGTCGAGACGCGCTGGCTTTCCCGCCCGCTGCCCGCCGGCGCCCGGCTGGTGCCCGAGGCGGCGCGGCTGATCACGGATGCCGAGGCGGCGACGCGCGACATCGGCGGCACCATCCTGGCCTTCCTGCCCGGCGAGGGCGAGATCCGCCGGGTGCAGGCCATGCTGGACGTCCCGGCCGAGGTCTTGCCGCTTTACGGCGCGATGGATTTCAAGGCGCAGCGCGCGGCCTTGCAGCCCCAGGGCGGCGGGCGGCGGCGGATCGTGCTGGCGACCGCGATCGCGGAAACCTCGCTGACCATTCCCGACGTGAAGGTGGTGGTCGATGCCGGCCGGGCGCGGCGGGCGCGCTTCGATCCCGGCTCGGGCATGTCGCGTCTGGTGACGGAACGCGTCAGCCGCGCCGAGGCAGAACAGCGCCGCGGCCGCGCCGGCCGGGTCGCGCCGGGCATCTGCTATCGGATGTGGGCGCGGGCCGAGGAGGGCGCGCTGCCCGCATTCGCCCCGCCCGAGATCGCCGTGGCCGACCTCGCCGGGCTGGCGCTGGAGCTGGCGATCTGGGGCTCGGACGGGCGCGACCTGGCCTTCCTGACCCCGCCGCCCGAGGCCGCGCTTTCCGAGGCGCGGGCGCTCTTGCGCGACCTCGGCGCCTTGGACGCGGGCAACCGCATCACCGACCATGGCCGGCGCCTGGCGCCGCTGCCGCTGCATCCGCGGCTGGGGCACATGCTGGTCACGGCGGGGCGCGACGCCGCCGACCTCGCCGCGCTGATGGCCGAGCGCGACCCGCTGACCGGCGCCCCCGCCGACCTGGCCCTGCGCCTGGCGGCGATCCGCGACCTGCGCGCCTATCAGGACCGCCATCCCTGGCCGGCCAACCCCGCCACGCTGCATCGCATCCGCGACGAGGCCAAGCGCCTGCGCCGCATGGCAGCCGAGGGCGCGGGCCTCTCGCCGGGCGCCATGGCGGCGCTGGCCTATCCCGACCGCATCGGCCTGCGCCGCAAGGGCGAGCAACCGCGCTACGTGCTGTCGGGCGGCAAGGGTGCCGCGCTGCCCGAGGGCGACGCGCTGGCGGCGCAGCGGCTGATCGTCGCCACCGACCTCGACGGCGATACGCGCGAGGCGCGCATCCGCATGGCCGCCGCCGTGACCGAGGACGAGATCCGCGCCCTCTTCCCCGGCCGCATCGAGACCGTCGCGCTGGTGGAATGGTCGCGGCGCGAGGGCCGCATCCTTGCCCGCCGCCAGGAGCGCTTCGGCGCGCTGGTGCTGGCCGACCGGGCGCTGGACGACCCCGACCCGCAGGCGCTGGCCCGCGCCGCATTCGAGGGGCTGCGGGCGAACGGGCTGAACTGGACGCCAGGCGCCGCGCGGCTGCGGGCGCGGATCGCGCTGATCCCGGAACTCGGCCCGGTCGATGACGAAAGCCTGCTCGCCGATCCCGACTGGCTGCTGCCCTGGCTGGGCAAGGTGCGGACGCTTTCCGACCTGCGCGGGCTGGACCTGACCGAGGCGCTGAAGGCGCGCATCGGCTGGGACGGCCAGCGCCGGCTGGACCAGGCGGCGCCGGCGCATTTCGTCACGCCGCTCGGCCGCAAGGTGCCCATCGACTACGACCACGAAACCCCCTCGATCGAACTGAAGCTGCAAGAGCTGTTCGGCCTCGCGCGCCACCCGGTCGTCGGCAACCGGCCGCTGCGCATCACCATGCTCTCGCCCGGCGGCAAGCCCGTCGCGGTGACGACCGACCTGCCGGGCTTCTGGGCCGGCGGCTACGGCGATGTCAGGAAGGACATGCGCGGCCGCTACCCGCGCCACCCCTGGCCGGAAGACCCGCTGGAGGCCGACCCGACCACCCGCGCCAAGCCGCGCGGAACCTGATCATTTCTCTGTTCCCCAAATACCCCTGCGGCCGGGCAAGCTAGACCGCCTTCAGCCCCTTGAGCCGCAAGGCCAGCACGATCATCGCCCCGCCGATCAGCAGCGCGAACAGGCCGATCAGCCAGGCGATGCCCAGAAGTCCCGCCGCCGGCACCAGCGCCAGCAGCACGCCCCAGACCACCAGCAAGAGCCCGCTGAGCCCCAGCGCCCATTCGCCCTCGATCTCGTGCCGCAGCCGGATCGCGGCGATGATGCGAAAGATGCCGGCGACCACGCCCCAGGCGGCCATCCAGATGATGAAGGCCAGCGCCGTCGCCTCGGGCCAGAACAGCGCCATCAGGCCGATGGCGACGGACAGCGCGCCGTCCAGCGCCCAGGCCCACCAGCGGTCGTCCGCGGGCCTGCGCCGGAAGGCCATGACGATCGCCATCACCCCGTCGAAGATCGCATAGGCGCCAAAGACCAGCAGCAGGGCATAGACGGTCAGCCCCGGCCAGATTAGCGCCATCAGGCCGAACAGGATCGCCGCGATGCCGCGCAAGAGCGGCACCCACCAATGATCGGCCATCACCCGGATCAGGTTTTCCATGATAGTCGTCCCCTTTCAGACCCTTCTCAGGATCGCCGGATCGAAAGCCTCGGACCCGGTCTGACGGGGAAAGGTTAACATGGGGTTGCGCGAAACGGCCTGCGCGCGTTTCAGCAACCGAAAGTTGTGGCGAATTTGCTACAATGCCATCAGCGAGAGGCCACCAGCGAGGGGCCTTCAGCAAGGCGGGGCCTTCAGCCGAGACATGGGGGCAGGCTCATGCCGCGCAGGATCTCGGCCGCGGGCATCGGGCGCTTGCCCTCGCGCTGCGCCTCCAGCACCTCGACCGCGCCCTCGCCGCAGGCGATGGTGAAGCCCGACAGCACCTGGCCCGGCACGCCAGACCCGGCGGCAAGGCGCGAGCGCAGCAGCTTCACCCGTTCGTCGCCGACCACGCACCAGGCGCCGGGAAAGGGCGAAAGGCCGCGGATCCGCCGGTCCACGGCTTCGGCCGGCTGGCTCCAGTCGATCCGCGCCTCGGCCTTGCCGATCTTTTGCGCATAGGTCACGCCCTCGGCCGGCTGCGGCCGGGCGGGCAGGGGCAGGCGGTCCAGCGTCCGGGCGATCAGCGCCGCGCCCATCTCGGCCAGCCGGTCGTGCAGGTCGGCGGTGGTGTCCTCGGGGCCGATGGAGGTGCGCGCCTCGGCCAGGACCGGGCCGGTATCCAGCCCCGCCTCCATCTGCATGATGGCGACGCCGGTCTCGGCATCGCCGGCCATGATGGCGCGATGGATCGGTGCCGCCCCGCGCCAGCGCGGCAGAAGCGAGGCGTGGATGTTCAGGCAGCCCAGGCGCGGCGCCGCCAGCACCGGCGGCGGCAGGATCAGCCCATAGGCCACCACCACCGCCACATCGGCGGCCAGGGCGGCGAAATCCGCCTGCTCCTGCGGCGATTTCAGTCGCTCGGGCGTGCGCACGGGCAGGCCCAGCTCCTCGGCGGCGCGATGCACGGGCGAGGGGCGCGGCTTCTGCCCGCGCCCGGCCGCGCGCGGCGGCTGGGAATAGACCGCGACGACCTGGTGCCGCGCGGCGACGGCCCGCAGCGCCGGGACCGAGAAATCGGGTGTGCCCATGAAGATGACGCGCATCGCTGCCCTCCTTGTGTCGGGGTCTCATATCCCGGTCGCGGGCGCGGCAAAACCCTGCATGAAGGCGCGGATGTCGCGGGTGGCCCGCGCCCGCGCCTGCGCGTCGAACTCCAGCGGCGACAGCGACGAGCGTTCGCGCTGGTCGAAGCCGTGGTTGACGGCGGGATAGGTGGTGACGGCCAGATGCGCGCCCTGGGCGACCAGATCCTCGGCCATCCGGCGGCAATCGGCGGAATCGGTGATCGAATCCAGTTCGGCCAGCAGCATCAGCCCCCGCACATGGCCGGGCCAGGGCCCCTTGGCCGCGCCGTTCAGCAAGCCGCAATAGGGATAAAGCAGCACGACCGGGCCAAGCTGCGCGGCAAGGCTGCCGGGCGGCGCGGGCCAGGCGGTCAGGCCGGGCGGCGGCTCGCCTTCGCCCAGCGCGCGCAGCAGCTCCATCGCCGTCCAGCCGCCATGCGAGGCGCCAAGCAGCGCCACGTCCGAGCCGTCGATGCCCGGCATCTCGCGCAGCGCGGCCAGCGCCACGGCCAGGTCTCCGGCGCGCTCGGCCCCCGGCAGCACCTGCCCGGCACAAAGCGCGCGCCAGGCCTGCGCCTTGTCCAGAAGCCGCGGCGCGTGGCTGTCCAGGATCAGCGCCGCCCGGCCCATGGCCAGGAACTGCCGCGCCCAATAGTCCATGTTGTCATGCACCCCGTCGCAGCCCGACAGCAGCACCGCGGCGGGATGCGGGCCGGGGCCATCCGGCCGCAGGATGTGCCAATGCGGCTTCAGCCGGGCCAACCGCTCGGCCGGGGTCTCGGTCGCGGGCTGCCAGCCGGCATAGTTGCGCGCCGTGTTCAGCCCCAGCGCCAGGGCCACCAGCGCCGGCAGCGCCAGCGCCAGGATCAGCCGTTTGCGCATCCGAGCCTGCCCTCCTGGCCGCAGATCGCCTTGAGCCTTTCGCTGTCGGCGGCCGTCCAGCCCTCGGGCGCGGTGACGGCGACCCAGCCGTCGATATAGTCGCGGGCGTGATAGCTGTGGCCGAAGCCCGGCGGCGCCGAGGTCGAGACCAGCATGTCCACCGCCAGCTGCAGCTGCGTCACCACCGGGGTGAAGCGCAGCCGGGGCGAGACGTCGGGCGCCGGCGCCTCGTGCATCCATTCCGGCGCCCGCCACAGCGAGGCGGGGTCGTAGAACACGATCGGGTCGCTGGCATATTGCAGGAACAGGATGCGCAGCCGCCCCCAGGGCCGGCCCGAGCGGTCGGGCGGCGCATATTGGCTGGCATAGCGGATCACCTCGCCCTCATCCAGCTCGGGCAGGACGAAGCGGCTGCCGGGCTGGCGCGCGCCATTGGCCTGCCGCCACAGGGTCGAGGTAAAGGGCGGGCCCACCCAGAAGGCGCCCGCCACCGGCTCGTTCATCATCTGGAACGGGTTGAAGGCATACATCGAGGACCAGGCGCCCAGCGAGATGCCGTGCAGATACAGGCGCGGCCGGCGGTCCGGGGGCAGGTGGCGCCAATGCTCATAGACCGCGCGCATCAGCGCCGTGGTCTGGTCGAGGCCGGATTCGGTCTCGAAGATCAGGGCCAGCGGGCTTTGCAGATAGGAATATTGCACCGCCACCGTCGCCACGTCGCCGCCATGCATGTATTCCAGCGCGTCGTAGCTGGCGGGGTCCATCCAGCCGGTGCCGGTGGGGCTGGCCAGCACCAGCACCTTGCGGTCGAAGGCGCCCACGCGCAGCATCTCGTCCAGCGCCGCCTGGGCGCGGGCCTGGGGATCCTTGTCCTGGGCCAGGCCGACATAGATGCGCAGCGGCTCCTTGGCCGGGCGGCCGGTAAAGCCCGAGATGGCGCGGGCGCGCGGGCCGCCCAGCACGAAGTCGCGCCCCGGCTTGCCCATCAGCTCCCAGTCGATGCCGGAGGCGGCCGAGCCGGGCTGCCAGGGCTCGGCGGGCGGCGGCACGCTGGGGTCGGTCAGGTGCTGGGCCGCGGCATAGGAGCTGTCGGCGATGCGCATCGCCCCGTTCACCACCCCGTCGCGGGTCAGCGTCACCACGATCAGCACCGCCAGCAGCAGGCCCAGCACATTGGCGCTGCGCACCGGGATATAGCGCGCCAGCCGCAGCCGCAGCAGGTCGAACAGCGCCTGGATCGCCTTGCCGGTCACGAAAAGCACCAGAAAGACCGCCAGCGCCAGGGCCAGCATCTTGGCGGTGTTGTTGACCTCCAGATCCGGCATGCCCATGCGGGCGCGGATGCTGTTCTGCCATGCGCCCGACAGGATCACCCCGCGCCCCAGCAGCACCAGCACCGGCACCGCCAGGACGGCATGGGCGATGCGCGCCGGCCGGCCCCGCAGCACCGGCAGCTCCAGCGCGCGCCACAGCGCCAGCAGGAACTGGGTCATGACATAGCCCGCCGCCATCGACACCCCGGCCAGCACCCCTTGCATCAGCCAGTCCCGCGGGATTAGCGAGGGCGTGAGCGAGGCGGCCATGAACAGCAGGCCGGCAAGAAGGGGCAGCACGGAAAACATCTCTGGCCTGGCGTCCCTGGGGCTGGGCCCGCGGCGGCGGCGGGCGGGTTTCGGCGGCAACGACCGCGGGAAGGGGCCGGGCTCTGCCGGACGGCCCGCCCCGCCCCTCCGTTCCGGGCCAAGGTTAAGGGCGGGCCGCGGCAAAGAAAAGCGCTTCCCTTCGCCAGCGGGTTCCCGTTTCCGGCTGGCGCTACGGGGCGCCGGCACCCGCGCGCCTGCCGCACGGGCACAGGGCACCGTCCCCGTCCAACGGCGGCGGCCGCGCCCCAGCGAAGCGTCGCCTGGGTATTTGGAAAACGGAAAGAAGGGCGGTCGCGCGAACCATGGCACGGGCCTGTGTTTCTTCGTTCCACAAATACTCATCCGGCCGCACACTATTCCCGAGCGTTGAAAAGGATGCGCAAGGGCCCAGCCCACCCCAGCACCGCCCGAACACGCGCGGGGCCCTGCAGGTGGTGGGAGGCTGTCGCCGCTTGCAACACGACCGACAAGCGCGGCCGTGCCGATCTTCGCCTGCTGGATCGGCGTCGCGGCGGGAAGCTGCGCTGGAAAAGAAAATGGCGGCCGGGGTGATCCGACCGCCCCGCCTTCGACTTGCGAGGACCAATCACCAGTCAATCGTCTCAGGCAGAATGAAATATGGGGTCAGAGAGGGGGTTCCTCCAGGACAGGGATCAGCCTCAGGGTCGAGCCCGATACGACCGAAGCCCAGAACCGCCTTCACCAGCTGGCGAAGCCCATGGATCAGCGCCGACCGTTCTTCGCCCACCCGGAGCCGCCACGCGCGGGGCGCTGCAAGGCGTCTTCACCGTTTCCCAATATTCATGCGGCCTTGCAGGCATTCCCACGCCCGAAGCGGGGCGCAGCGGGGTGCAGCCCGCCCCACGCCTTCGTCATCGCCGCGACAGCTTGGCCGATTTCGCCACCAGCATCTTGCGGCGCAGGGGCGAGAGGTGATCGACATAAAGCCGTCCGTCCAGATGGTCGATCTGGTGCTGCACCGAGGTCGCCCAGAGGCCGACGAAATCCCGTTCCTCGATCTCGCCCTGGGCGTTCAGGAAGCGCACGGTGACGGCGCGCGGCCGCTCGATCCGGGCCGAGACGCCGGGCAGGTTCGGGCTGGCTTCCTCATGCGGGCGCAATTGCACGCTGGCGTGCAGGATCTCGGGATTGGCCATGCGCACCGCCTGGCCGCGCTTTTCGGATGCGTCCACCACCGCCAGCCGCTGCATGATGCCGATCTGCGGCGCGGCCAGGCCGACGCCGGGCATCGCCTCCATCGTGTCGATCATGTCGTCCCAGATCATCCGCACGGTCTCGGTGATCGCGGGGACCGGCTCGGCCGGGATGTGCAGCCGGCGGTCGGCATAGGGCAGGAGGGGGCGGACGGTCATCGGGCGGCCTTGTCAGGAATGCCCGCCCGGCTATCACGGCGGCGGGCGAAGGTAAATCCGGCCGAGCGCTGCCCGTGCCGGGCATGGGCCGGCCATCGGCGGCCGTCAGGTTCGTGCCGTCGCGCATGGGCAAGCGCCAACGGCCGGCCAGGCCCGGCGGGAAGGCACGGGATTTCGGAGAGCATGAACAGCGCCGCCCGGCGGTCTGCCCCGGCCTGGCGCCCGACGGGATGGCTCAGCGCACGCCGGAATCCTCGGGGCCTTCCAGCGTATCGAGGATCAGCCGGCCGTCCAGGTGATCGGCCTCGTGCTGGGCGATGCGGGCCTCGATCCCGGCCAGGGTCAGGACCTGCATCGCCCCCGCCAGGTCGAAGCAGCGCATCGAGATCGTGACCGGCCGCGTCACCGCGACCGGCCGGCCGGGGATCGAGAGGCAGGCTTCCTCGATCGTCTCGACCTCGCCGCCCAGGGCCAGGATCTCGGGGTCCATGACCACGCGGGGCAGGGGGGTGCCCTCCTTCCAGCCGTGGTCCATGACGAAGATGCGCCAGCCCTCGCCGATCTGCGGCGCGGCAAGGCCGCGGCCGCCGGCGTGATACATGGTCGCCAGCAGGTCGGCCGCCAGCTGCGAGACCTCGTCCCAGCCCAGCCGCCCGACCGGCGCGCAGATGCGGCGCAGCGCCGGGTCGGGGTGGATCAGGATCGGGCGGATGCGCCCCTGCGCGGCAAGCCGGGCCGGATCGGGGCCCTGGGACGCCTGCGCGGCATCCTCGCCCGACAGGGGCTCAGGCACGCGCGCGCTCGCGTTTCAGCTTGACCATCTTGCGGGTGATCATCTGCCGCTTGATCGGGCCGAGATAGTCGATGAACAGCTTGCCGTCGAGGTGGTCGATCTCGTGCTGGGCGCAGGTGGCCCAGAGCCCCTCGAAATCGCGCTCATGCGTCTTGCCGTCCAGGCCCAGCCAGCGCACCTTGACCTCGGCCGGGCGGGTCACGTCGGCATATTGCTCGGGAATCGACAGGCAGCCCTCCTCATAGGTGTTCAGCGCCTCGGAACGCCAGGTGATCTCGGGGTTGACCATGACGATGGGGTTGCGCGGCGCCTCGGGATCCTTTTCGCAATCCATGACGTAAAGCCGCGACAGCACGCCCACCTGCGGCGCGGCCAGGCCCACGCCCGGCGCGTCGTACATGGTGGCCAGCATGTCTGCGGCCAGGGTCTCGATCTCGGGGGTGATGCGGGCCACGGGCTCGCAGGGCTTCTTCAGCCGCGGATCGGGATGGAGGATGATGCTGCGCAATGTCATGCCCGTGATCTAGGGCAAGCCTTGGCCTTGCGCAACAAGCCGCTATGCTGCCCCGAACAGAAAGCGCCCGAACGGAAAACAAGGGGAAACCATGGCCCAGCCCGATTTCGACGAGATCATCGACCGCACCGGCACCCATTGCTCGAAATGGGACGACATGCAGGCGATCTACGGCGTCTCGCCCGGCGACGGGATTGCGATGTGGGTCGCGGACATGGACTTCCGCCCGCCGGCCCCGGTGCAGCGCGCGGTCGAGGCGATGGCCGCGCATGGGATCTATGGCTATCCCGGCGCCAACCCGGACTATGTCGGGGCGATCCGCTGGTGGATGGACAGCCGCCACGGCTGGCAGGTCGAGCCGGAGTGGATCCTCTCGGCGCATGGGCTGGTGAACGGCACGGCGATCTGCGTCGATGCCTTCACCCAGCCGGGCGACCGGGTGATCGTCATGACCCCGGTCTATCACGCCTTCGCCCGCGTCATCCGCGCCTCGGGCCGCGAGGTGGCCGAGTTCCCGCTGGCCCTCCAGGACGGCCAGTATCGCATGGACTGGGAGGGCTGGCAGCGCCTGCTGACCGGGCGCGAGCGGATGCTGATCCTGTGTTCGCCGCATAACCCCGGCGGAAGGGTCTGGAGCGCCGAGGAACTGCGCCAGGTCGCTGATTTCTGCGCCGCCCATGACCTGATCCTGGTCTCGGACGAGATCCACCACGACCTGGTCATGCCCGGCAGCCCGCGCCATCGCGTGCTGGCGACCGTCGCGCCCGAGGCCGCGCCGCGGCTGGTGACGCTGACCGCCGCCACCAAGACCTTCAACATCGCCGGCGCCCATATCGGCAACCTGATTGTCGCCGACGAGGGGCTGCGCAAGCGCCTGCAGGGCCGGCTGATGGCGCTGGGCATCTCGCCCGGCCTGTTCGGGCCGGGCATGGTCGCCGCCGCCTATTCGCCCGAGGGCGCGGCCTGGGTCGATGCGCTGGTGGCCTATCTGGACGGCAACCGGCGGCTGTTCGACGAGGGCGTGAACGCGATCCCCGGCATCCGCTCGATGCCGCTGCAGGCGACCTACCTGGCCTGGGTCGATTTCTCGGGCACCGGCATGGAGCGGGCCGAGTTCACCCGGCGGGTCGAGCAGGGCGCGCGTATCGCCGCGAACCACGGCGGCACCTTCGGCACGGGGGGCGAGGACTTCCTGCGCTTCAACATCGCCACGCCCCGCGCCCGCGTGGCCGAGGCGGTGGCGCGGCTGCAAGAGGCGTTCCGCGACCTGCAATGAGGCGGCTGGGCGGGATCTTCTCGGCGCTGTGCCTGGCGGCGGTCCTTGGGGGGCTGTGGCTGCTTTGGGCGCCGCAGCCCGCGCCCGTCCCGGTGCCGCAGCCGCCGGCGGCGGGCTGGCACTGGCCGCGCCTGCCCGATCTGCGCCTGCCCGAGTTCCGGCTGCCGCGCATCGCGCTGCCGCCGATCTTCCAACGCCCGCCCCTGCGGCCGGATGCGCCCATCGCCTCGCCGGTCGAGCGCATCCTGGTCGAGAAATCCGCCCGCCGCATGACGGTGTATCAGGAAAGCGGCCCGCCCCGGACCTTTCGCATCGCGCTGGGCTTTTCACCCCAGGGCGACAAGAGCCGCGAGGGCGACGGCCGCACGCCCGAGGGCATCTTTCGCATCGACCGGCTGAACCGGCAAAGCGCCTATCACCTGTCGCTGGGCATCGACTATCCGCAGCCCCGCCACCGCGAGGCGGCGCGCGCCCTGGGCGTCAGCCCCGGCGGCGACATCATGATCCACGGCCAGCCGAACCAGGTGCCCGAGGGGTTTCGGGTCAAGGGCGACTGGACCGCCGGCTGCATCGCCGTCGACAATGCCGAGATCGCCGAGATCTTCGCCCATGCCCGCATCGGCACCGAGGTCGAGATCCGGCCCTGAGACGCGACCCGGCGCGACGCCTTGCCGCAGCCCTTGCCCAAGGATAAGGCAGGGGCATGACGTCCAATCGCTACGCCCCCCATCTGCGCGCGACGCTCGCGCTCGGCCTGCCGCTGGTCGGCAGCCACCTGGCCCGCATGGCCATCCATGTCGCCGATACCGTCATGGTCGGCTGGTATGGGGTCGAGGAACTGGCGGCGCTGGTCATCGCGGTGTCCTTCTTCAACATCCTGTTCTTCCTGGGCATGGGCTTCGGCATCGGCGTCATGGGGCTGATCGCCACCGCCATCGCGCGGGGCGACGAGGTCGAGGTGCGCCGCTCGGCCCGGATGGCGCTGTGGCTGTCTTTGGCCTTCGCCGTGGCGGTGGTCCCGGCCATGTGGCATTCCGAGCCGATCCTGCTGGCCATCGGGCAGGAGCCGGTGGTGGCGCGGCTGGCGCAGGACTACCTGCGCATCGCCGGCTTCGGCCTGATCGCCGTGCTGTGCCAGCTGACGCTGAACAGCTACCTGGCGGCGATGGAGCGGCCGCAGGTGGTGCTGTGGATCACGCTGGCGGGGCTGCCGCTGGTGATCGTGCTGAACTGGCTGCTGATCTTCGGCAATCTGGGCGCGCCGGAACTGGGGGTGCGCGGCGCCGCCATCGCCGCCATCGCGGTGCAGTTTTCGCAGCTTCTGGCGATCGCCGCCTATGCGGCCTGGCTGCCGGCCGCGCGCAAATACCAGCTGTTCCGGCGATTCTGGCGCCCCGACTGGGCGGGGATGCGGGCGGTCTTCGTGCTGGGCCTGCCGATCGGGCTGACCATGGTGGCCGAGGGCGGGCTTTTCGTCGGCTCGAACGTGATGATGGGCTGGATCGGCACGCGCGAGCTGGCGGCGCACGGGATCGCGCTGCAGCTCGCCTCGCTGACCTTCATGCTGCACCTGGGCATGTCGAACGCGGCCACGGTGCGCATCGGCCAGGCCAAGGGCCGCGGCGACGCCCGCTGGATGCGCGACGCGGGGGTGACGGTGACGGCGGTCTCGGTGGTGATCGCCGCGCTGGCGGTGGCGGCTTTCGAGCTGTTCCCGCGCCAGCTGGTCGGGCTTTACCTGGACGCCTCCCACCCCGAGACCCCGGCCATCGTCGAGATCGCGGCGGGGCTGCTGTTCTATGCCGGGCTGTTCCAGCTGATGGATGCGATGCAGGTGATCGGGCTGGGGCTGCTGCGCGGGGTGCAGGACACGCGCGTGCCCATGGTGATCGCGGCGGTCAGCTATTGGCTGGTCGGCATCCCGGTGGCCTACGGGCTGGCCTTCGTCGCCGGGATCGGCCCGGCCGGCTTGTGGCTGGGGCTGGTCGCGGGCCTCAGCCTGGCCGCGGTGCTGCTGATGCGCCGCTTCTGGCGCGGGCTTGCGCGCGGGGACTGGACCCGCGAGGCGCGCGCGGTCTAGTCTGGCGCCGCAAGAGATCGAGAGGTTCGCCATGCGCCCGGTTTTCGTCCAGTTCCGTTGTTCGCCCGGCAAGACCTACGAGGTCGCCGACGCGATCTATGACCGCGAGATCGTCAGCGAGCTTTACTCGACCTCGGGCGATTACGACCTTCTGGCCAAGATCTATGTGCCCGAGGACCAGGATGTCGGTCATTACCTGTCCGAAAAGCTGTTCGACATCCCGCATATCGTGCGGACGCTGACGACGATCACCTTCAAGGCGTTCTAGCGAGTCTTGGCGCCGCCGCGCCTGCGGCACCATGGGGCTTCGCCCCGCTCGTCGCTGAAAAAGGTCCGGCGGACCTTTTTCCGGGCGCTCCTCGCCCCCCAGGATATTTGAACACGAAAGAAGCCGGCAGGCGGGCGCGCCCTTGCGCGGGGGCGGGGTTTGGGGTTTCTGTGGCGCCATGACGCGCTTTCGCTTTGCCCCCATTCCCGCCGCGCTGCCGGCGACGGTCCCCTTCACCGGCCCCGAGGCGCTGGAGCGGCGCCGCGGCGCGCCCTTCCGCGCCCGGCTGGGCGCCAACGAGAACGGCTTCGGCCCCTCGCCCCAGGCGGTGGCGGCCATGGCGCGGGCGGCGGCGGAGGTCTGGAAATACGGCGACCCCGACAGCCACGACCTGCGCCATGCGCTGGCCGCGCATCACGGCGTCGGGCCCGAGAACATCATGGTCGGCGAGGGGATCGACGGTCTCCTGGGGCTGCTCGTGCGGCTGATGGTGGCGCCGGGCGAGGTGGTGGTCAGTTCGGACGGCGCCTATCCGACCTTCAACTATCACGTGGCGGGCTTTGGCGGCCGGCTGGTCAAGGTGCCTTATCGCGACGATGCCGAAGACCCCGAGGCGCTGGCCGCGGCCGCGCATCGCCATGGCGCGCGGCTGGTCTATCTGGCGAACCCGGACAACCCGATGGGCAGCTGGCATCCCGGCCGCCGCATCGAGGCCATGCTGGACGCCCTGCCCGAGACGAGCCTGCTGGTGCTGGACGAGGCCTATGCCGAATTCGCCCCCTCCGACGCCATCCCCCGCATCGACGCCGAGGACGGGCGGGTGATCCGGTTCCGCACCTTTTCCAAGGCCCATGCCATGGCGGGGGCGCGGATCGGCTATGCCATCGGCCCGGCGGAGCTGATCGCCGGCTTCGACCGCATCCGCAACCATTTCGGCATCGGCCGCATCGCCCAGGCCGGCGCTCTGGCCGCGCTGGGGGACGCGGACTGGCTGGCCCATGTCCTGGCCGAAACCGCCGCCGCCCGCGCGCGGATCGCCGCGATCGCGCGCGAGAACGGGCTGGCGGCGCTGCCCTCGGCCACGAATTTCGTCGCCATCGACTGCGGCCGCGACGGCGCCTTCGCCCGCGCCCTGCTGGAGGCGCTGGCGCAGGAGGGCATCTTCGTGCGCATGCCGGGCGTCGCGCCGATGGATCGCTGTATCCGCGTCTCCTGCGGCCCGGAGCCGGAGATGGCCGCCCTGGCCGAGGCCCTGCCCAGGGCGCTTGGGGCGCTGTGCTGAGCGTTTCTCCGTTCTGAAAATACTCCCGCGGCCGCGCCGCTCGCGCCGGTCAGTCGAGGGGTAGCGCCGTGGTCGCCTTCAGCTCCTCCATCGAGAGAAGCGCCGTGACGTTGTGGATCCTCACCTCGGAAATCAGCGCCTGGTAGAAGCGGTCATAGGCCCGCGCATTGCGCACCCGCACCTTCAGGATATAGTCGATGTCGCCGGCCAGCCGGTGCGCCTCGATCACCTCGGGGCGGGCGCGCACCGCGGCCAGGAAGCGGCGCGCCCATTCCGGGTCGTGTTCGCTGGTGCGGATCAGCACGAAGAAGCAGGCGTCGAGCCCCAGCGCATCGGGGTCGAGCAGGGCCACCTGGCCGCGGATCACCCCCGCCTCGCGCAGCTTGCGAATCCGGTTCCAGACCGGGGTCTTCGAGGCCCCCACCCGCGCCGCGATGTCATCGAGCGACAGCGTGGCGTCCTCTTGCAGCAGGGACAGGATTTTGCGGTCGGTGTCGTCGAGCCGGATGGGAGTTTGCCTGTTGTCGCTCATCGTGAAACCTGGTCCTTGCTGTGCCGCTGACATGCGGAGATGTTTCTTATTTTTTCGCCCCACTCGTCAATATGGGGGATTTTTTTCTATATAGATGCCAGAGGAAACGAAAGGCAAAGGCCATGTCCAAAGGCTTCACCCCATCCCCCGCGACCCCCGGCGTCATCACCGCGAATGACCTGCGCATGGGCCATTGCGTGTGGATGCGTGACGGCAAGTGGACCGCAGACCCGCGCGAGGCCGAGCTGTTCGAGGACGAGGCCATCGCCGAGCTGGCGCTGCTCGACGCGACCTCTCAGGCCCATCTCGTCGTCGGCCCCTATCTGATCGAAGCGAAGCGTGGGGCCGACGGCCGGCCCGAGCCGGCCCATTTCCGCGAGGCGTTCCGCCGCAGCGGCCCCACCCATCGCCATTTCAAGCAAGCCGAGTTCGAGGCCAGCAATGTTTGACGCACGTCCCCAGCACAACGACCAGCATCGCGAATACCTGCGCCACCGCACCCAGCAGTTCCGCCGCCAGGTCGAGCGCCGCCTGGACGGCAGCCTGACCGAAGAGGAATTCCGGCCGCTGCGGCTGAAGAACGGCGTCTACCTGCAGCTGCATTCCTACATGTACCGGGTGGCGATCCCCTATGGCGCGCTGACCCCGGACCAGATGCGCATGCTGGGCCATGTGGCCG
Organism: Paracoccus sp. FO-3; assembly: GCF_006386455.1. NCBI lineage: Bacteria > Pseudomonadati > Pseudomonadota > Alphaproteobacteria > Rhodobacterales > Paracoccaceae > Paracoccus > Paracoccus sp. FO-3. The sequence goes on from NZ_VCBQ01000013.1 coordinate 18,800, forward strand.
AGCGCTGGGACCGCGGCTATGGCCATTTCACCACCCGCACCAATATCCAGTTCCACTGGCACAAGCTGGTCGACATCCCCGATTCCATGGAGGCGCTGAATTCGGTCGGCATCCACAGCATCCAGACCTCGGGCAACACCATCCGCAACGTCAATGCCGACGCCTTTGCCGGCGCCGCCGCCGACGAGCTGGAGGATCCGCGCCCCTGGGCCGAGCTGATCCGCATCTGGTCCACCGACCATGCCGAATTCCAGTTCCTGCCGCGCAAGTTCAAGATCTCGGTCTCGGCCGGCAAGCAGGACCGCTCGGCGGTCTCGGCCTATGACATCGGGCTGCGCATCGTCGAGAAGGACGGCCAGCGCGGCTTCCAGGTCTGGGTCGGCGGCGGGCTGGGCCGCACGCCCTACCTGGGCCAGGTGATCCGCGAATTCCTGCCGCAGGCCGACCTGCTGCCCTATCTGGAGGCGATCCTGTCGGTCTACAACCTGACCGGGCGGCGCGACAACAAGTGGAAGGCACGGATCAAGATCACCGTGAACGAGCGCGGTCTTGACGTGTTCCGCGCCGATGTCGAGGAAGAGTTCAAGCACCGCCGCCAGCAGTTCTCGGGGCTGGATCAGGAGATCCTGAACGACCTGCGCGCCCAGTTCGCGCCGCCGGAATTTCTCGACGCCCCGGTCGAGGGCTATGAGGCGGCGCGGGCGGCGAACGGCGCCTTCCGGTCCTGGACCGACACCAACCTGCATCCGCACCGCATTCCGGGCTATGCCAGCGTCATCGTCACGCTGAAGGCGCCGGGTGCCACGCCGGGCGACATGAGCGCCGACCAGATGCGGCTGGTGGCCGACCTGGCCGAGCGGCTGGCCCATGGCGACATCCGGGTGAACCACGACCAGAACCTGGTCCTGCCCCATGTGCGCAAGGCCGACCTGCCCGAGATCTACGAGGCGTTGCGCGCGGTCGGGCTGGCCACGGCGAATTTCGGCAAGATCACCGACATCATCTCTTGCCCGGGCATGGACTACTGCACCCTGGCCACCGCGCGCTCGATCCCGATCGCGCAGGACATCGCCGCGCATTTCCGCGCCCGCGGCCTGGAGGACGAGATCGGCGAGATGAAGATCCGCATCTCGGGCTGCATCAACGCCTGCGGCCATCACCACCTGGGCCATATCGGCATCCTGGGCCTGGACCGGGCGGGGGTCGAGAACTACCAGATCACGCTGGGCGGCGACGGCTACGAGACCCCGACGCTGGGCCAGCGCGCCGGTGCCGGCTTCCCGGCCGACGAGGTGGTGCCGGCCATCGACCGGCTGGTCGATGCCTATCTGGAACTGCGCGAATCGCCCGAGGAACGCTTCATCGACGCCTATCGCCGTCTGGGGGTGGCTCCGTTCAAGGCGGCGCTGTATCCGGCCGATGCTTGATCAGACGCTGGATGCCCGCGCCGCGCGGCTGAACGACCGCTATCGCCATCACGCCGCGACCGAGGTGCTGCGGCGTGCGCTGCGCGACCCCGACCTGGGCTCGACCACGCTGGTCTCGTCTTTCGGGGCGGAATCGGTGGTGCTGTTGCACATGGTCTCGGTGGTGGCGCCGGGGACGCCGGTGCTGTTCATCGACACGATGATGCTGTTCCAGGAGACGCTGGACTATCAGCTTGAGGTGACGGAAAGGCTGAAGCTGACCGATGTGCGGGTGATCCGCGCCACCGAGCGCGAGGTGGCGCTGAACGACCCGGACGGGACGCTGCACCAGTTCAACACCGACGCCTGCTGCGATTTCCGCAAGACCGTGCCGCTGGAACGCGAGCTGGCAAGGTTCGATGCCTGGATCACCGGCCGCAAGCGCTTCCAGGGCGGCGAGCGCCAGCAGCTGGAGTTCTTCGAATCCGAGCCGCCGTCGCGGCTGCGCATCAACCCGCTGGCCCATTGGCGTCCGCAGGACGTTCAGGACTACATGGCCGAGAACAACCTGCCGCGTCACCCGCTGGTCGCCAGGGGCTATGCCTCGATCGGCTGCGCGCCCTGCACCTCGCCGGTCAAGCCCGGCGAAGACCCGCGCGCCGGCCGCTGGCGGGGCAGCCAGAAGACCGAATGCGGCATCCATTTCATCGGCGGGCGCATGGTCCGCTCAGGAGCGAAGGCATGAGCGATTTCTTTCTGGTCCGCGATGACGGCTTCCACCCCCATGACGGAGCCGAGCCCGTCACCCTGGCGCCCGATACGAAGCCGGCCGATCTCGAGGCCTATCTGGCGCATGACCTGATCGCCATCGACTTCCCGGCCATGACCGACGGGCGCGGCTTTTCGCTGGCCCGCCTCCTGCGCCAGAAGGGCTACAAGGGCCGGCTGCGCGCGGTCGGCAAGCTGATCTCGGACCAATATGCCATGGCCCGCCGCGTCGGCTTCGACGAGGTGCAGATCACCGCCGCCCTGGCCGAGCGCCAGCCGCAGGACCAATGGCTCTATCGCGCCGATTGGCGCGACTGGGACCATCGGTCGCGGCTCGCCGGCTGAAACCTGGGGTTTCGCCCCGCCCTCCCATGCATTAGATAGACCGGGAATCCCGAACATGACACTGGATCTTTCCGTGGACCTTGCCGCCAAACCCGCCAAGACGTTGCCTGACGCCCAGACCGTGACCTCGGTCAGGCACTGGACGGACCGGCTGTTCTCGTTCCGGGTGACGCGGCCGGCCAGCCTGCGCTTCCGTTCGGGCGAATTCGTGATGATCGGCCTGCCGGACGACAACGGCAAGCCGATCCTGCGCGCCTATTCCATCGCCTCGCCCAACTGGGACGAGGAGCTGGAGTTCTATTCGATCAAGGTGCCGGACGGGCCGCTGACCTCGCGGCTGCAGAACATCCAGCCGGGCGACCAGATCATCCTGCGCCCCAAGCCCGTGGGCACGCTGGTGCTGGACGCGCTCCTGCCCGGCAAGCGCATGTGGTTCCTGGCCACCGGGACCGGCATCGCGCCCTTCGCCAGCCTGATGCGCGACCCCGAGACCTATGAGCGCTACGAGCAGGTGGTGATGATGCATACCTGCCGCACCGCCGACGAGCTGGCCTATGGCCGCGAACTGGTCGAGAACCTGAAGCGCGACCCGCTGCTGGGCGAGCTTTACGGCGAGGAATTCGCCAGCCGGCTGCTGTATTACCCGACGACGACGCGGGAAGAGACGCAGTACATGGGCCGGATCACCGACAACCTGACCTCGGGCAAGGTATTCCGGGATCTGAACCTGCCGCCGATGGATGCGACAAATGACCGCGCCATGATCTGCGGCAGCCTGGCCTTCAACACCGATGTCAAGGCGGTGCTGGAAGGGTTCGGCCTGCGCGAGGGCGCGAACAGCGATCCCAAGGAGTTCGTGGTCGAGAAGGCCTTCGTGGGCGACGGCATCTGAGCGTCGCGCGGGGGGCTTTGCCCCCCACGCCTCAGGCGCCCCCCGATGGGGCGCATGAGGCGTTCCCCCCAGGATATTTGGACACGGAAGAAGCCCGGCGTTGACAGTTCGCCGGGCGATGCCCATGTTCCGGCGCCGAATCAAGCGAAGGAATCTTCATGCCCGTCGTCGTCGTTGAATCTCCGGCCAAGGCCAAAACGATCAACAAATACCTGGGCGACGACTATACGGTTCTGGCCTCGTTCGGGCATGTGCGCGACCTGCCGCCCAAGGATGGCAGCGTCGATCCCGAGGCGGATTTCGCCATGAAATGGGAAGTCGCCGCGGAATCGAAAAAGCACGTCAAGGCGATCCGGGACGCGCTGGCCTCGGACCCGAACCTGATCCTGGCCACCGACCCCGACCGCGAAGGCGAGGCGATTTCCTGGCACCTGCTGGAAACGCTGGCGCCGGCCCTGAGGAAGGGCGCCGAGGTCAGCCGCGTCACCTTCAACGCCATCACCAAATCCGCCGTGACCGAGGCCATGGCGCGGCCGCGCCAGATCGACCAGCCGCTGGTGGATGCCTATCTGGCGCGCCGGGCGCTGGACTACCTGGTCGGCTTCAACCTGTCGCCGGTCCTGTGGCGCAAGCTGCCGGGCGCCAAGTCGGCGGGCCGGGTGCAATCGGTCGCCTTGCGCATCATCGTCGACCGCGAGATGGAGATCGAGGCCTTCAGGCCGCGCGAATACTGGTCGGTCCATGCCCGGCTGGCGACGCCGCGCGGCGACGAATACGACGCGGCGATGACCGTCTTCGGCGGCAAGAAGCTGGAACGCTTCGACATCGCCACCGAGGAGCAGGCGCAGCTGGCCGTGGCCGCCATCGCCTCGCGCGATCTCAGGGTCGCCAGCGTCGCTGCCAAGCCGGCGAGCCGCAATCCCTGGCCGCCCTTCATGACCTCGACCCTGCAGCAGGAGGCCAGCCGCAAGCTGGGCCTTGGCGCGCGGGCCTGCATGTCGGCGGCGCAGCGCCTCTACGAGGCCGGGCACATCACCTATATGCGGACCGACGGCATCGACATGGCGCCCGAGGCGGTGATGGCGGCGCGCGACGCGATCAAGGCGCGCTTCGGGGCGGAATACCTGCCGAAATCGCCGCGCATGTACAAGAACAAGGCCAAGAATGCGCAGGAGGCGCATGAATGCATCCGGCCGACCGACATGATGCTGTCGCCCGACAGGCTGCCGGTTTCGGACAAGGACCAGAAGGCGCTTTACGACCTGATCTGGAAGCGGACGCTCGCCAGCCAGATGGAATCGGCGCGCATGGAGCGCACCACGGTCGAGATCGCCTCGGCCGACGGCCAGGTCGGCCTGCGCGCCAACGGCCAGGTGATGCTGTTCGACGGTTTCCTGCGGGTCTATGACCAGGGCCGCGACGACGAGGAGGACGAGGACAGCCGCCGCCTGCCGCTGATTCACGAGGGCGAGGCGGCCGAGAAGCGCGCGGTCACGCCCGAGCAGCATTTCACCCAGGCCCCCCCGCGCTATACCGAGGCCACGCTGGTCAAGCGCATGGAAGAGCTGGGGATCGGCCGTCCCTCGACCTATGCCTCGATCATCGGCACGATCCAGGACCGCGACTATGTCCGCAAGGAGCAGAACCGCCTGATCCCCGAGGACAAGGGCCGGCTGGTCACGATCTTCCTGCAGAAATACTTCCCGCGCTATGTCAGCTACGACTTCACCGCCAATCTCGAGGGGGAGCTCGACGACATCTCCTCGGGCGAGCGCGCCTATCGCGAGGTGCTGCGCCGTTTCTGGCGGGATTTCACCGCCGCGCTGGAGGGCACGTCCGAGCTGCGCATCACCGAGGTGCTGGAGGCGATCGACGAGGCGCTGGCGCCGCATCTCTACCCGCCGCGTCCCGACGGCTCGGACCCGCGCGAATGCCCGCTCTGCCACAAGGGGCGGCTGCATCTGAAGACGGCGCGTTCGGGCGGGGCCTTCATCGGCTGCACGAACTATCCCGATTGCCGCTTTACCCGTCCGATCAGCTCGCCGGATGCCGAGGTGGTGGGCGACACCGTGCTCGGCGTGGACAATGGCGACCAGATCAGCCTGAAGAACGGCCGCTTCGGGCCTTACGTCCAGCGCGGCGAGGCCACGGCCGAACAGCCGAAGCCGCCGCGCGCCTCGATCCCCAAGGGCTGGGACCTGGCCTCGGTCGATCTGGAATGGGCGCTGGCGCTTCTGGCCCTGCCGCGCGAGATCGGCCCGCACCCCGAAGACGGCGTGCCGGTCGAGGCCGGGATCGGCCGCTATGGCCCCTATGTGAAGCATGGCGCGAAATACGCCAACCTGCCGGAGGTGGACGAGGTCTTCACCATCGGCATGAACCGTGCGGTCGAGGTGCTGGCCTCGAAGCAGGTGCGGGGCAGGGCGGCTGCCGCCGCGCCGCTGGCGGAACTGGGCGAGCACCCCGAGGGCGGGCCGGTGCAGGTGATGAGTGGCCGCTATGGCCCCTATGTCAAATGGGGCAAGGTCAATGCGACGCTGCCCCGCGACCTGGAGCCCGGCGCGGTCACGCTGGAGCGCGCGCTGGAGCTGATTGCCGAGAAGGCCGCGAAATCCGGCAAGAAGCCGGCGAAGAAGGCTGCCGCGAAAAAGCCCGCCGAAAAGAAGACCGCCGCCAGGAAGCCGGCTGCGGCCAAGGCGAAGAAGGCCGGCTAAGACGCCCGGCTGCGCGGTTGCGTCATGGGTATTTGAGCAACGAAGAAGCGGCGATTGCGCTGGAAATCGGGCGCTGCTCGGGTCTTCTCTGTTCTTCAAATACCCATGACGCGAGCGGGACGCTGGCGCAACGCCGCGGTTTTCGCTTTTTGATCCGCGCCGTTCTGCTGCTAGGCTCGACCCGCAAGGGTTGAGCGGAGGGCGCCATGAAGGATCGAATCGTCGGAATGGGCCGTGCGGCGGCCATCGTGCTGGCGGGCTCTCTCGGGCTGCCTGTTGCGGCGCAGGAGGCTGCGATCTTTGACGCCATGGACCGGATCCATCCGGTCTGGGCGGAAAGCGGCATGGTCTCGGCGCAGGAGCGGCTGGCGGCCGAGATCGGCCGCGACATCATGGCCAGGGGTGGCAATGCGGTCGATGCGGGCGTGGCCGTGGCCTTCGCCCTGGCCGTCACCCTGCCGCGCGCCGGCAATATCGGCGGGGGCGGCTTCATGCTGGTCCATGACGCCGAAACCGGCCAGACCCATGCCATCGACTATCGCGAGATGGTGCCGCAGGGCGCCTCGCGCGACATGTTCCTGGACGCGGCGGGCGAGGCCGACAGCGAGAAGTCGCTTTACAGCGGTGCGGCCTCGGGCGTGCCGGGGACGGTGGCGGGGATGAAGCTGGCGCTGGACAGATACGGCAGCATGGGCTGGGCCGAGGTGATCGCCCCGGCGATCCGGCTGGCCGAGGAGGGCATCACCGTCACCCCGGAGCTTGCCGACAGCATCGCGGCCGAGCGCGATCATCTGGAGAAGTTCCCCTCGAGCGCCGCCATCTTCTTCAAGGAGGGCGGCGCGGCCTATCGGCCCGGCGACCGGCTGGTGCAGGCCGACCTGGCGGCGACGCTGAAGAAGATCGCCGCCGAGGGGCCGGACGGTTTCTACAAGGGCGAGGTGGCCGAGGCCATCGCCCGCGCCGTGCAGGAGGCGGGCGGGCTGATCACGGTCGAGGACATGGCCGCCTACAAGCCCGTCGAACGCGAGCCGGTGCGGGGCAGCTATCGCGGCCATGAGGTGGTCTCGATGCCGCCGCCATCCTCGGGCGGGGTGCATCTGATCCAGATCCTGAACGCGCTCGAGGGCTATCCGATCGGCGCGCTGGGGCAGAATTCCGGCGAGACCATCCACCTGATGGCCGAGGCGATGAAGCTGGCCTATGCCGACCGCTCGGAATACCTGGGCGACCCGGATTTCGTCGACGTGCCGGTCGCGGCGCTGACCAGCAAGGATTATGCGGTCGAGATGCGGCGCAGAATCAGCGCCGATTTCGCCACGCCTTCGGTGATGATCGGGCCGGCGGACCTCGCGCCCTACGAATCCGACCAGACCACGCATTTCTCGGTGGTGGACAAGCAGGGCAATGCGGTCTCGAACACCTATACCATCAACCTGAACTATGGCTCGGGGCTGGTGGCGGGGGGCACGGGCGTGCTGATGAACAACGAGATGGACGATTTCTCGGCCAAGCCCGGCGTGCCCAACGCCTTCGGCCTGGTCGGCGGCGACGCAAACGCGGTCGAGCCGGGCAAGCGGCCGCTGTCGTCGATGACGCCGACCATGGTGCTGAAGGACGGCAAGGTCTGGCTTGTCACCGGCTCGCCCGGCGGGGCGCGGATCATCACCACGGTCCTGCAGGTGGTCATGAACATGATCGACCACGGCATGAACGTGGCCGAGGCCTCGACCGCGCCGCGCGTCCATCACCAATGGCTGCCCGACGAGTTGCGGCTGGAGGAGGGGATCAGCCTCGACACCATCCGCATCCTGCAGGGCAAGGGCCACAGCGTCGCGGTCAAGGAGGCGATGGGCTCGACCCAGTCGATCCTGCGCGACCCGCGGACGGGCACGCTTTACGGCGCCTCGGACCCGCGCCGGCCGGATGCGGCGACGCTGGGCTACTGAGCCAGGTAGTCGCGCAGCGCGACGGCGTTGTTGTGCTCGGTGTCCCTGGCGCCGTAGAGCAGCGTCACCGGGCCCTTGCGGATCAGCTGGCGCAGCTCGCGCAGGGGTTCGGGATTGGCGTCCAGTTCCGCGGCATAGCGGCGGCGGAACTCGGGCCATTTCTTCGGGTCGTGGTCGAACCAGTGGCGCAGGTCGTCCGAAGGGGCGATGTCCTTCAGCCAGAGATCGGCCCCCAGCGTCTCGCGGCTGATCCCGCGCGGCCAGATGCGGTCCACCAGCACCTTGCGCCCCTCGTCCTGCGAGGGGGGCGGGTCATAGGCGCGGCGAAGGAAGATGTCGGTCATGGCAAGCCTCTTTCCAAGGGAAATTCCCCGATGGCCCGCCGGGTTCCCTGTGCCTGGCCGGGTTTTCGGCGGCGGTGCGGCGGGCCGCAGGGCCCGGACCGGGCAGGTCGCGGGTGCGGGTGGGTGCGGGGTTGCCGGCGCGAGTCGGCCCTGCGGGCGGGGCCAAAGGGTTCGGGCTCGCATCGGCAGGAAAAACCGACTAAAATACCCTGTGATCCGGCGCCGGGGGCGCGCGGTTTTGTCGCGTTGCAGGTGCCGCAAAGCCGGCCTGACGCTGGGTGGCACCGTTGACCATATCCGCGACCGGGGATAAACGGACCTTAGCCAAACCCATCGCGGGACGCCAGTCGGGTTCCTGCGAGCGAAAGGGAGCCCAACCCAGTGGAATACCTGCTGCAAGAATACCTGCCGATCCTGGTTTTTCTGGGAATGGCCTCGGCGCTTGCCATCGTGCTGATTCTGGCGGCCGCGGTCATCGCCGTGCGCAACCCGGACCCGGAGAAGGTCAGCGCCTATGAATGCGGCTTCAACGCTTTCGACGACGCGCGGATGAAGTTCGACGTGCGCTTCTACCTGGTGTCGATCCTGTTCATCATCTTCGACCTGGAAGTCGCTTTCCTGTTCCCCTGGGCGGTCAGCTTTGCCAGCCTGTCGGACGTGGCCTTCTGGGGCATGATGCTGTTCCTGGGCGTCCTGACCGTGGGTTTTGCCTATGAATGGAAGAAGGGGGCGCTGGAATGGGCGTGATGACCGGCCTGAACACCGCAGGCGCCGACCGTGACGTCGCCACGGCCGAGTTGAACCGCGAGCTGCAGGACAAGGGCTTCCTGCTGACCACGACCGAGGACATCATCAACTGGGCGCGCAACGGCAGCCTGCACTGGATGACCTTCGGCCTGGCCTGCTGCGCGGTCGAGATGATGCAGACCTCGATGCCGCGCTATGACCTGGAACGCTTCGGCACCGCGCCGCGCGCCAGCCCGCGGCAGTCGGACCTGATGATCGTCGCGGGCACCCTGACCAACAAGATGGCGCCGGCGCTGCGCAAGGTCTATGACCAGATGCCCGAGCCGCGCTATGTCATCTCGATGGGCAGCTGCGCCAACGGCGGCGGCTACTATCACTATTCCTATTCGGTGGTGCGCGGCTGCGACCGCATCGTGCCGGTGGACATCTACGTTCCCGGCTGCCCCCCGACCGCCGAGGCGCTGCTCTACGGCATCCTGCAACTCCAGCGCCGCATCCGGCGCACCGGCACGCTGGTGAGGTGAGCCATGTCCGAAGCCCTCTCTGACGCCGCCCTGCTGGAACTGGCCGAGCATATCGCGCTGCGCCGCGAGAACGACGTGATCTCGACCCAGGTCGCCTTTGGCGAGCTGACGGTGAATGCGACGCTCTCGGGCGTGATCGGCCTGATCGAGTTCCTGCGCAACGATCCGAACTGCCGCTTTTCCACGCTGATCGACATCACCGCGGTGGACAACCCGGCGCGGCCGGCGCGCTTCGACGTGGTCTATCACCTGCTGTCGATGTATCAGAACCAGCGCATCCGGGTGAAGGTCCAGGTGCGCGAGGACGAGCTGGTGCCCAGCCTGACCGGCGTCTTTCCCGGCGCCAACTGGTATGAGCGCGAGGTCTTCGACCTGTTCGGCATCCTGTTCTCGGGCCATGCCGACCTGCGCCGCATCCTGACCGACTACGGCTTCCGCGGCCATCCGCTGCGCAAGGACTTCCCGACGACCGGCTATACCGAGGTGCGCTGGAGCGACATCGAGAAGCGGGTGGTCTACGAGCCGGTGAACCTGGTTCAGGAATACCGCCAGTTCGACTTCCTGTCCCCCTGGGAGGGCGCGAAATACGTGCTTCCGGGCGACGAGAAGGCGCCGGAGGCGAAGAAGTGACCGCAGCCGCGCAGCCTGCCTGCGCGCCACGCATCGGATTTGAGGGCTGACCATGGACGGCGACATCCGCAAGAACAGCTATGACGACGGCTCGATGGACGCCCTGACCGGCGAGCAGAGCATCCGCAACTTCAACATCAACTTCGGCCCCCAGCACCCGGCCGCCCACGGCGTGCTGCGCATGGTGCTGGAGCTGGACGGCGAGATCGTCGAGCGCGCCGACCCGCATATCGGCCTGCTTCACCGCGGCACCGAGAAGCTGATGGAAAGCCGCACCTATCTGCAGAACCTGCCCTATCTGGACCGGCTGGACTATGTGGCGCCGATGAACCAGGAACATGCCTGGTGCCTGGCGATCGAGCGGCTGACCGGCACCACGATTCCGCGCCGCGCCAGCCTGATCCGGGTGCTCTACTCGGAAATCGGCCGCATCCTGAACCACCTGATGGGCATCACCACCGGCGCCATGGACGTGGGCGCGCTGACCCCGCCGCTCTGGGGCTTCGAGGCGCGGGAAGAGCTGATGATCTTCTACGAGCGCGCCTGCGGGGCGCGGCTGCATGCGGCCTATTTCCGGCCCGGCGGCGTGCACCAGGATCTGCCGCCCGACCTTCTGGACGACATCGAGGAATGGTGCGAGCGCTTCCCCAGGCTGGTCGACGACCTCGACACGCTGCTGACGGAAAACCGCATCTTCAAGCAGCGCCTGGTCGACATCGGCATCGTGACCGAGGACGACGCGCTGGACTGGGGCTATAGCGGCGTCATGGTGCGCGGCTCGGGCCTGGCCTGGGATCTGCGGCGGTCGCAGCCCTATGAATGCTATGACGAATTCGACTTCCAGATCCCGGTCGGCAAGAACGGCGACTGCTACGACCGCTATTTGTGCCGCATGGCCGAGATGCGCGAATCCTGCAAGATCATGCAGCAGGCGGTCCGCAAGCTGCGCGCCGAGCCCGCGGGGGACGTGCTGGCCCGCGGCAAGCTGACGCCCCCCAGGCGCACCGAGATGAAGCGCGACATGGAAAGCCTGATCCATCACTTCAAGCTTTACACCGAGGGCTTCCGGGTCCCGGCCGGCGAGGTCTATGCCGCCGTCGAGGCGCCCAAGGGCGAGTTCGGCGTCTACATCGTCGCCGACGGCACCAACAAGCCCTGGCGCGCCAAGCTGCGTGCGCCCGGCTTCGCGCATCTCCAGTCGATCGACTGGATGTCGCGCGGCCACATGCTGGCCGACGTCCCGGCGATCATCGCCACGCTCGACATCGTTTTCGGAGAGGTTGACCGCTGATGCTGCGCCGTCTGTCCCCCATCCAGCCGGACTTGTTCGAGTTCACGCCCGCCAACCTGGACTGGGCCCGCGCCCAGATGACCAAATACCCGGAAGGCCGCCAGCAATCGGCGATCATCCCGGTCCTGTGGCGCGCCCAGGAACAGGAGGGCTGGCTGAGCCGCCCGGCCATCGAATATTGCGCCGACCTGCTGGGCATGCCCTATATCCGGGCGCTCGAGGTCGCGACCTTCTATTTCATGTTCCAGCTCCAGCCGGTGGGTTCGGTCGCGCATATCCAGATCTGCGGCACCACCACCTGCATGATCTGCGGCGCCGAGGACCTGATCCGGGTTTGCAAGGAAAAGATCGCGGCCGAGCCGCATGCGCTGTCGGCCGACGGCCGCTTTTCCTGGGAAGAGGTCGAATGCCTGGGCGCCTGCACCAATGCGCCCATGGCCCAGATCGGCAAGGATTTCTACGAGGACCTGACGGCCGAGAAACTGTCGGCGCTGATCGACCGCTTCTCGGCGGGCGAGGTGCCGGTGCCGGGTCCGCAGAACGGCCGCTTCTCGGCCGAGGCCCTGGGCGGCCCGACCGCGCTGGCCGATCTCAAGGGCGGCGAGGCGCATAACGCCAGCGTGGCGCGGGCGCTGCGGCTGGGCGACACGATCAAGCGCATCGACGGGACCGAGGTGCCGATCACGACGCCTTGGCTGGCGGCGCAGAACGGCGTCTGATCGAAAGGGGGCGGGCTGGTCGCGATGGAACGGGCAGAGTGCAACAGGAACTGCTGGATCTCGGCGGCAATCGCCGGGGTGGTGGTGGTGCTGTTCACCGCCGGCATCGGCGACCTGCACTGGCTGGCCGGGCTGTTCCTGGGCATCGTGACCTTCGTGCTGTTCGGGGCGCTGATGGTCTGGCTGGTCTGCCACGAGCGGCCCGAACTGTTCGAGGACGGCCCCGGCCTGACCGGCACCGACTGGCAGCGCGCCGCGGTGGACCGCCAGCCCGAGACGCTGCTGGTCAGCGGCTCTCTGGGGCCCGAGCCCTTCACCTCGGGCACGCAGATGCCCATCGTCGCCGGGACCATGCCCTCTTCGGAGCCGCCGCCCGTAGTCGCGCCCGCAGCCGTGCCTGCAGCCGCCGCCAAGCCCGTGCCGGGCGCCGACGACCTGCAGCGGATCAAGGGGATCGGCCCCAAGATCTCGGACTGGCTGAACGCGCAGGGCGTGACGCGCTATGACCAGATCGCCGCCTGGGATGCCGCCACCGTCGCCGATTTCGCGCAGCGGCTGGGCCGGATGGGCGGGCGGATCGAGGCCGACGACTGGGTCGGCCAGGCGAAATTGCTGGCGGCGGGGGGCGAGACCGGCCATTCCCGCCGCATCGACAAGGGCGGGGCCGCGTGATGGCCCGCCCGGCAGGACATGCGGCGTCGCAGGCGGATTGGGCCGCCGCGGCGGATGCCCGGCAGATGCGTCTGGTGGCGGTGGTGATCGCCGTCACCATGGCGCTGTGGCTGGGGGTGCAATGGCTGGGGGGCCAGCAGGACTGGCCCGCGAAATATGCCTTTCTCGCCGATCTTGCGGCGATGGGGGCCTTGATCTGGTCGCTTTTGGTGACCTTTCGGATCTGGCGGCGGCGCAAGGCGTCCTCGCAGGGACAAGGATAAGACGATGCTGAACGATCAGGACCGGATCTTTACGAACCTCTACGGCATGGGCGACCGCAGCCTGGCCGGCGCCCGCAAGCGCGGCCATTGGGACGGCACCGCCGCGATCATCCAGCGCGGCCGCGACAAGATCGTCGACGAGATGAAGGCCTCGGGCCTGCGCGGGCGGGGCGGCGCGGGCTTCCCCACCGGCATGAAATGGTCCTTCATGCCCAAGGAATCGGACGGCCGGCCCTCCTATCTGGTCATCAACGCCGACGAATCCGAGCCCGCGACCTGCAAGGACCGCGAGATCATGCGCCACGATCCGCATACGCTGATCGAGGGCGCGCTGATCGCCAGCTTCGCCATGGGCGCGCACGCCGCCTATATCTATATCCGCGGCGAGTTCATCCGCGAGCGCGAGGCGCTGCAAGCCGCCATCGACGAATGCTATGACGCGGGCCTGCTGGGCCGGAACGCGGCCCAGTCGGGCTGGGATTTCGACCTCTACCTGCATCACGGCGCCGGCGCCTATATCTGCGGCGAGGAAACCGCGCTGCTGGAATCGCTGGAAGGCAAGAAGGGCATGCCGCGCATGAAGCCGCCCTTCCCGGCCGGCGCGGGCCTCTATGGCTGCCCGACCACGGTGAACAACGTCGAATCCATCGCCGTGGTGCCGACCATCCTGCGCCGCGGCCCGGAATGGTTCGCAAGCTTCGGCCGCCCGAACAACGCGGGCGTGAAGCTTTTCGGCCTGACCGGCCATGTCAACACCCCCTGCGTGGTCGAAGAGGCCATGTCGATCCCCATGCGCGAGCTGATCGAGAAGCATGGCGGCGGCATCCGCGGCGGCTGGAAGAACCTCAAGGCGGTGATCCCCGGCGGCGCCTCCTGCCCGGTGCTGACGGCCGAGCAATGCGAAAACGCCATCATGGATTATGACGGCATGCGCGAGCTGCGCTCGTCCTTCGGCACGGCCTGCATGATCGTCATGGACCAGTCCACTGATGTGGTGAAGGCGATCTGGCGGCTGTCCAAGTTCTTCAAGCACGAAAGCTGCGGCCAATGCACCCCCTGCCGCGAGGGCACCGGCTGGATGATGCGGGTGATGGAGCGCCTGGTGCGCGGCGATGCCGAGATCGAAGAGATCGACATGCTCTTCGACGTCTCCAAGCAGGTCGAGGGCCACACCATCTGCGCGCTCGGCGATGCGGCCGCCTGGCCGATCCAGGGCCTGATCCGCAATTTCCGCGAAGAGATCGAGGACCGGATCAAGGCCAAGCGCAGCGGCCGCATGGGCGCGATGGCGGCGGAGTAGGCGACGATGGCGACCGGCCCCCTCATCCCGGCATGGCGGACCCCCCAGGGGGAAAGCCCGCGCCTGCGCGCGCGCCGGTGGGGCCGGATCACGGCGCCCTCACGGCTTGGTGCCGAACCTTCGGGGCGGCCGCATGTTATGGCAAAAGGCCATGACAAGGAGGCTATTGCCATGAAGCTGATCCCCGCCGTTCTGATCGCCGCGACGCTTGCCACACCCGCAGCCGCGCTGGAGCCGCTGGCCCAGGAGAAATACATCAACGACCGGCTGATCGCCGCGCGCATCGCCGACCGCATCCGCCGCACCTGCCCCAGCATCGACGGCCGCATCCTTTATGCCTATGGCGAGGCGCGCAAGCTCAAGCGCTATGCCGAGACCAAGGGCTATTCCCGTGCGCAGATCGACGCCTTCCTGGACAGCAAGGCGGACAAGGCGCGCATCTATGCCGTGGCCGAGGACTATCTGGCCCGCCAGGGCGCCAAGGCAGAAGACCCCGAGAGCTTTTGCCGCGTCGGCCGGCAGGAGATCGCGCGCAATACCGTAATCGGCAGCCTTTTGGTGGCGAAATGAAGACGTGGATGAACCGGATCGGCATCGCCCTGATGGCGGCGGCAGCGGCGGCGATGATCGCCGCCGACGGCTTTGCCGCCGAGCGCGCGCCGCAGCCGGGGCAGGATGGCGCCCGCGCGACCGTTCCCGTGCAGGAGGCGCAGCCATGACGCCGGGACGGATGGGATCGACAGGGCCACAGCAAACCGGGCCAGCCTTCGGCCAGCATTTACATCGCGCAAAACCTGCCGGAGATCGTTCCGGCGCGGTTTCCGGGCGCGAGGGATAAGGGAAGACAAGATGGCGGATCTTCGCAAGATCAAGATCGACGACGTGATTATCGAGGTCGATCCCAACATGACCCTGATCCAGGCCTGCGAACTGGCCGGGATCGAGGTGCCGCGTTTCTGCTATCACGAGCGGCTGTCGATCGCCGGCAACTGTCGCATGTGCCTGGTCGAAGTGGTGGGCGGCCCGCCCAAGCCCGCCGCCTCCTGCGCCATGCAGGTCAAGGACTTGCGCCCCGGTCCCGAGGGCGCGCCCTCGGAGATCCGCACCAACAGCCCCATGGTCAAGAAGGCCCGCGAGGGGGTGATGGAGTTCCTGCTCATCAACCATCCCCTGGACTGCCCGATCTGCGACCAGGGCGGCGAATGCGACCTGCAGGACCAGGCCATGGCCTATGGCGTGGATTTCAGCCGCTACCGCGAGCCGAAGCGCGCCTCCGAGGACCTGAACCTCGGCCCGCTGGTCGAGACGCATATGACGCGCTGCATCTCCTGCACCCGCTGCGTGCGCTTCACCACCGAGGTCGCCGGCATCACCCAGATGGGCCAGACCGGCCGCGGCGAGGACAGCGAGATCACCAGCTATCTGAACCAGACGCTGGAATCGAACATGCAGGGCAATATCATCGACCTGTGCCCGGTCGGCGCGCTGGTCTCCAAGCCCTATGCCTTCACCGCCCGGCCGTGGGAGCTGACCAAGACCGAATCCATCGACGTGATGGATGCGCTGGGGTCCAGCATCCGCGTCGACACCAAGGGCCGCGAGGTCATGCGCATCCTGCCGCGCAACCATGACGCCGTGAACGAGGAGTGGATCAGCGACAAGACCCGCTTCGTCTGGGACGGGCTGCGCCGCCAGCGCCTCGACCGGCCCTATATCCGCGAGAACGGCCGCCTGCGCCCGGCCAGCTGGCCCGAGGCGCTGGAGGCCGCCGCGCAGGCGATGAAGGGCAAGAAAGTGGCGGGGCTGGTCGGCGACCTGGTCCCGGCCGAAGCCGCCTTCAGCCTCAAGCAGCTGGTCGAGGGGCTGGGCGGTCGCGTCGAATGCCGCACCGACGGCGCCCGGCTGCCCATCGGCAACCGCTCGGCCTATGTCGGCACGGCGCGGATCGAGGATATCGACCATGCCAAACGCATCCTGCTGATCGGGACCAACCCGCGCGACGAGGCGCCGGTGCTGAACGCCCGCATCCGCAAGGCCTGGGCGCATGGCGCGCAGGTGGCGCTGATCGGCGAGCCGGCGGACCTGACCTATGACTACCACCATTTCGGCAACGACCGCGCCGCGCTGGCCAAGCTGGCGGACGAGGACCTGTCGAACAAGGACGGCACCCCCGGCATCGTCATCGTCGGCCAGGGCGCCCTGCGCGAGGCGGATGGCGAGGCGGTGCTGGCCCATGCCATGCGCATTTGCGAGCGCGGCGACAGCAAGCTTCTGGTGCTGCACGCCGCCGCCGGCCGCGTCGGCGCGATGGATGTCGGCGCCGTGACCGAAGGCGGGCTGCTGGCCGCCATCGAAGGGGCCGAGGTGATCTACAACCTTGGCGCGGACGAGGTGGACATCGCTGCCGGGCCGCTGGTGATCTATCAGGGCAGCCATGGCGACCGCGGCGCGCATCGCGCCGACATCATCCTGCCCGGCGCCTGCTATACCGAGGAAAGCGGCCTATTCGTGAACACCGAAGGCCGGCCGCAGCTGGCCATGCGGGCCAATTTCGCGCCGGGCGAGGGCAAAGAGAACTGGGCGATCCTGCGCGCGCTTTCGGCCGAGCTGGGCAAGACCCAGCCCTGGGACAGCCTGGCCGGGCTGCGCCGCAAGCTGGTCGAGGCCGTGCCGCATCTGGCGCAGATCGACCAGGTGCCGCAGAACGAATGGCAGCCGCTCGACCGCTTCGACCTGGGGCAGGCGAGCTTCCGCTATGCGGTCAAGGATTTCTACCTGACCAACCCCATCGCCCGCTCGTCGCCGCTGATGGGCGAGCTTTCGGCCATGGCCGCGGCCCGCAGGGCCCCGGCGCTGGCGGCGGAGTGAGCGCGATGCGGGTCCGTCTTGCCCTGCTGGCCGCGACCGGCGCCCTGGCGCTGCTGGCCGGCTGCGGCGCGACCAAGGACGCGCGCCCGCAGCCCAAGCCGGCCGAGCTGGGCGTCGCGGTGCTGCAAAGCGACGCAGGCGCCCCGGACAAGAAGGTGCTGACCAGGGGCCGGATCTCGACCAAGTCGGGCGAGATCCTGATCCTGGAGCCCGACGGCTCGGTCAGCGAAATGGCGCTGGACAGTCCCGAGGGCCGCGACGCCTTTGCCGTGACCGAGGCAGACCTGATGGCGCTGAACGCGAATCTGGACCTGGACCTGTCGGGCCTGCCGGACATGGCGCCGGTGCGCAAGCGCGAGCCCACGGCCCAGGAAAAGGCGCTGGCCGAATTCGCGGCGCGCACGCGGCCGCTGCGGCTGAACCTGCCCGCCAGTTTCGAGGCCGATCCGCGGGATTTCCAGGGGGCGCAGGTCGCCTCGCTGGCCGGTTCGCGCAAGGGCTCGGACAGCCTGGTGGAAGTGACGGCAAACCTGCGTGGCGGGGTGGACGCCGACACCGCCTTCGCCTATGCCACATGCGCGCTGGCCAGCTGGGCCGATGCGAAAGGGGCGCCCTATGCCCGCCACATCCGCACGCTTCGCGACAAGCGGGGCGGGAAGATGGTCGTCGGCTCGGTCTTCACGCTTTCCGAAAGAAAACCGATGGGCCTGACGGTGATGACAACGAAACAGACCTTGCAGGAATGCAAGGCACGCGGCATTCCCGCGGCGTGATGAGAGGGACGAAAGATCATGGCTGAATTCTGGGCCTCGCCCTACGGTTTCGCACTCAGCCTGCTCTTGCAGGGTCTGGCGGTCATCGCCTTCGTCATGGGCTCGCTGATCTTCATGGTCTATGGCGACCGCAAGATCTGGGCGGCGGTGCAGATGCGCCGCGGCCCGAACGTGGTCGGTCCCTGGGGCCTGCTGCAGACCTTTGCCGACGCGCTGAAATATATCGTCAAGGAAATCGTCGTCCCGGCCGGCGCCGACAAGTTCGTCTATTTCCTGGCGCCCTTCCTGTCGATGATGCTGGCGCTGTTCGCCTTCGTCGTCATCCCCTTCGACGAGGGCTGGGTGATGGCGAACATCAACGTGGGCATCCTGTTCATCTTTGCCGCCTCCTCGCTGGAAGTCTACGGCGTCATCATGGGCGGCTGGGCCTCGAACTCGAAATACCCGTTCCTCGCCTCGCTGCGTTCGGCGGCGCAGATGATCTCCTACGAGGTGTCGCTGGGCTTGATCATCATCGGGGTCATCATCTCGACCGGCTCGATGAACCTGACCGCCATCGTCGAGGCGCAGCGCGGCGACTACGGCCTGCTGAACTGGTACTGGCTGCCGCACCTGCCGATGGTGGTGCTGTTCTTCGTCTCGGCCCTGGCCGAGTGCAACCGCCCGCCCTTCGACCTGGTCGAGGCCGAATCCGAACTGGTCGCGGGCTTCATGACCGAATATTCGTCCACGCCCTACCTGCTGTTCATGGCGGGCGAATACATTGCCATGTATCTGATGTGCGCGCTCTTGTCGCTGCTGTTCTTCGGTGGCTGGCTGTCGCCCGTGCCGTTCATCGCCGACGGCTGGTGGTGGATGGTCATCAAGATGTGGTTCTGGTTCTACATGTTCGCCATGGTCAAGGCGATCGTGCCCCGCTATCGCTACGACCAGCTGATGCGGATCGGCTGGAAGGTGTTCCTGCCCCTGTCGCTGGGCTGGGTGGTGCTGGTGGCGATCCTGGCGCGCTACGAAGTGCTGGGCAGCTTCTGGGCCCGCTTCACGGTCGGAGGATAAGCCATGTATTCCAACAAGCTAGCCGAGGCATTTGCCAAAGCCAGTGAGACCGACAAGGTGGAGCTGGCGCATTTCCTCGCCAACAATCTGGACAGTGCGGAACAAGCGCGGGACAGCGCCCGCATCCGCGACTATGTCGCCGCGTTCGACCGTTTCGCGGCGCCGCGGGAAGGGGAGCAGTTCTGATGGCCTTCGATTTCGCCCGTGCCACCAAGTATTTCCTGATGTGGGATTTCATCAAGGGCTTCGGCCTGGGTATGCGCTATTTCGTCTCGCCCAAGCCGACGCTGAACTATCCCCATGAAAAGGGCCCGCTGTCGCCGCGCTTCCGCGGCGAACACGCGCTGCGCCGCTATCCCAACGGCGAGGAACGCTGCATCGCCTGCAAGCTGTGCGAGGCGGTCTGCCCGGCCCAGGCCATCACCATCGACGCCGAACCGCGCGAGGACGGCTCGCGCCGCACCACGCGCTACGACATCGACATGACCAAGTGCATCTATTGCGGCTTCTGCCAGGAAGCCTGCCCGGTCGATGCCATCGTCGAGGGGCCGAACTTCGAATACGCGACCGAAACCCGCGAAGAGCTGTTCTACGACAAGCAGAAGCTGCTTGCGAACGGCGAACGCTGGGAGGCCGAGATCGCCCGCAACCTGCAGCTGGATGCGCCCTACCGATGACCGATGCCCTCACCAAGCTTTTCGCACAGATGATGGCCTCGGGGCAGGAGATGGCGCGCGCCTTCAACCCGGCGCTCGAGCATTTCGACATGCGCGCCATGGAAAAGCTGGTGCCGACGATTCCCGCCGACATGCTGGAAATGTGGTTCGGCAAGACCTTCAACCGCGAGGGGCTGGACGCCAAGACGCGCCTGCTTCTCACCATCGGCGCGATCACCGTCCAGGGCGCGCTGGCCGAGCCGCAGCTGCGCATGACCGTGCGCCAGGCGCTGGCGGCCGGCGCCACCAAACGCGAGATCGCCGAGACGATCTTTCAGATGAGCATGTTCGGCGGGCTGCCCGCGATGCAGAAGGCGCTGGAAATCGCCCAGAGCGTCTATGCCGAGGAGGACGAGGAATGATGACCTTCGCTTTCTACCTGTTCGCGATCAGCGCCTGCGTCGCGGGCTTCATGGTCGTGATCGGACGCAACCCGGTGCATTCGGTGCTGTGGCTGATCCTGGCCTTCCTGTCCGCGGCGGGGCTGTTCGTGCTGCAGGGCGCGGAATTCGTCGCCATGCTGCTGGTCGTGGTCTATGTCGGCGCGGTGGCGGTGCTGTTCCTGTTCGTCGTCATGATGCTGGACGTGGATTTCGCCGAGCTTAAGGGCGAGCTTGCGCGCTACCTGCCGCTGGCGCTGGTGATCGGCGTCGTGCTGCTGGCGCAGCTGGGCATCGCCTTTTCGGGCTGGACGCCCTCGGACCAGGCGGAAAGCCTGCGCGCCGCGCCGGTGGACTCGGCGGTCGAGAACACCTTCGGCCTGGGCCTGGTGCTGTATGACCGCTATGTGCTGATGTTCCAGCTGGCCGGGCTGGTGCTGCTGGTGGCGATGATCGGGGCGATCGTGCTGACCATGCGCCACCGCAAGGACGTCAAGCGCCAGAACGTGCTGGAGCAGATGTGGCGCGACCCGGCCAAGACGATGGAGCTGAAGGACGTCAAGCCGGGGCAGGGGCTTTGAACGCGGCAAGTCGAACCGCGACAGCCATCGGGATCGCTGCTGCGGTCCCAGTAGCAAACGGATATTTCAACGGGTGAACGACCCGGAGGGACCAGGACGATGATCGGATTGACTCATTATCTTGTTGTGGGGGCGATATTGTTCGTCACCGGCATTTTCGGGATCTTCGTGAACCGAAAGAACGTCATCGTCATCCTGATGTCGATCGAGCTGATGCTCCTGGCGGTGAACATCAACTTCGTCGCCTTCTCGACCCATCTGGGCGACCTGGCCGGGCAAGTCTTCACCATGTTCGTGCTGACCGTCGCCGCCGCCGAGGCCGCCATCGGCCTGGCGATCCTGGTGGTCTTCTTCCGCAACCGCGGCACCATCGCGGTGGAAGACGTCAACGTGATGAAGGGATAAGCGAGCATGGAAAAATTCGTCCTCTTCGCGCCGCTCATCGCGTCGCTGATCGCCGGGCTGGGCTGGCGCGCGATCGGCGAGAAGGCCGCGCAATACCTGACCACGGGCGTGCTGTTCCTCAGCTGCCTGATCAGCTGGTATCTGTTCTTGTCCTTCGACGGCGTGCCGCGGCACATCCCGGTGCTGGACTGGGTCGTGACCGGCGACTTCCATGCCGAATGGGCCATCCGCATGGACCGGCTGACCGCGATCATGCTGATCGTGGTGACGACGGTCTCGGCGCTCGTCCACATGTATTCGCTGGGCTACATGGCCCATGACGACAACTGGACGCATGACGAGCATTACAAGGCGCGCTTCTTCGCCTATCTCTCGTTCTTCACCTTCGCCATGCTGATGCTGGTGACGGCGGACAACCTGCTGCAGATGTTCTTCGGCTGGGAGGGCGTGGGCGTCGCCTCCTACCTGCTGATCGGCTTCTACTACAAGAAGGCCAGCGCCAATGCCGCGGCGATGAAGGCGTTCATCGTCAACCGCGTCGGCGACTTTGGCTTCCTGCTGGGCATCTTCGGCCTTTACTGGCTGACCGGCTCGGTCCAGTTCGACGAGATCTTCCGCCAGGTGCCCCAGCTTGCGCAGACCGACATGCATTTCCTGTGGCGCGACTGGAACGCGGCGAACCTGCTGGGTTTCCTGCTGTTCGTCGGCGCCATGGGCAAGTCGGCGCAGCTTCTGCTGCACACCTGGCTGCCGGACGCGATGGAAGGCCCGACCCCGGTTTCGGCGCTGATCCACGCCGCGACCATGGTCACGGCGGGCGTGTTCCTGGTCTGCCGCATGTCGCCGCTTTACGAATTCGCGCCGGACGCCAAGAACTTCATCGTCATCATCGGCGCCACCACCGCCTTCTTCGCCGCGACCGTGGGCCTGGTGCAGAACGACATCAAGCGCGTCATCGCCTATTCGACCTGCTCGCAGCTGGGCTACATGTTCGTGGCGGCGGGTGTAGGCGTCTATTCGGCGGCCATGTTCCACCTGCTGACCCACGCCTTCTTCAAGGCCATGCTGTTCCTGGGCGCCGGCTCGGTGATCCATGCCATGCACCATGAACAGGACATGCGGAACTATGGCGCGCTGCGGAAGAAGATCCCCTTGACCTTCTGGGCGATGATGATCGGCACCTTCGCCATCACCGGCGTCGGCATCCCGCTGACCCATCTGGGCTTCGCCGGCTTCCTGTCCAAGGACGCGATCATCGAAAGCGCCTATGCGGGCAGCGGCTATGCCTTCTGGCTGCTGGTCATCGCGGCCTGCTTCACCAGCTTCTACAGCTGGCGGCTGATCTTCCTGACCTTCTACGGCAAGCCGCGCGGCGACCATCATGCCCATGACCATGCGCATGAAAGCCCGCCGGTCATGACCATCCCGCTGGGCGTGCTGGCCGTGGGCGCGGTCTTTGCCGGCATGGTCTGGTATGGTCCCTTCTTCGGCGACCACCACAAGGTCACGGAATATTTCCACATCGCCGGCGCGCAGCATGAGGCCGCCGAGGGCGAGGAGGCCGCGGAACACGCGACTACCGAGGCCCCCGCTGCCGATACGGCCGCCGAGGCCGAGCCCGCCGCCGAGGCCGCCCATGCCGAGGTTGCCGCGCCGGTCGGCGGTGCGATCTACATGCATCCCGACAACCACATCATGGACGAGGCGCATCATGCGCCGGCCTGGGTCAAGGTCTCGCCCTTCATCGCCATGGTTCTGGGGCTGATCACCGCCTGGACCTTCTACATCGCCAACCCGTCGCTGCCCAAGCGGCTGGCGGCGCAGCAGCCGGCGCTGTATCAGTTCCTGCTCAACAAATGGTATTTCGACGAGATCTACGACTTCATCTTCGTCCGGCCGGCGAAATGGCTTGGCCGCGTGCTGTGGAAGGGCGGCGACGGCGCCGTCATCGACGGCACCATCAACGGGGTGGCCATGGGGTTGATCCCGCGGCTGACCCGCGCGGCGGTCCGGGTGCAATCGGGCTATCTGTTCCACTACGCCTTCGCGATGGTTCTGGGCATCGTGGGCTTGCTGATCTGGGTGATGATGCGGGGCGCGCACTGACATGACGAACCTTCTTTCCATCATCACCTTCCTGCCGATCGTCGCCGCCATCATCATGGCGCTGTTCCTGCGCGGCCAGGACGAGGCCGCGGCGCGCAACGCCAAGTGGCTGGCGCTGCTGACCACGACGGCGACCTTCGTGATCTCGCTTTTCGTGCTGTTCCGCTTCGACCCGGCGAACACCGGCTTCCAGTTCGTCGAGGATCACGCCTGGATCATGGGCCTGCGCTACAAGATGGGCGTGGACGGGATCTCGGTGCTGTTCGTGCTGCTGACCACCTTCATGATGCCGCTGACCATCCTTTCGACCTGGCAGGTCGAGGACAAGGTCAAGGAATACATGATCGCCTTCCTGGTCCTTGAAGGGCTGATGATCGGCGTCTTCACCGCGCTCGACCTGGTGCTGTTCTACCTGTTCTTCGAGGCGGGGCTGATCCCGATGTTCCTGATCATCGGCATCTGGGGCGGCAAGGACCGCATCTATGCGTCCTTCAAGTTCTTCCTCTACACCTTCCTCGGCTCGGTGCTGATGCTGGTCGCGATGATCGCCATGTATCGCATGGCGGGCACCACCGACATCCCGACGCTGCTGACCTTCGACTTCCCGTCGGACAACTTCCGCCTGCTGGGCATGACCGTGGTCGGCGGCATGCAGATGCTGCTGTTCCTGGCCTTCTTTGCCAGCTTCGCGGTCAAGATGCCGATGTGGCCGGTCCATACCTGGCTGCCCGACGCGCACGTGCAGGCGCCGACCGCCGGCTCGGTCCTGCTGGCCGCGGTGCTGCTGAAGATGGGCGGCTACGGCTTCCTGCGCTTCAGCCTGCCGATGTTCCCGGTCGCCAGCGGCGTGGCCCAGCCCTATGTCTTCTGGCTGTCGGCCATCGCCATCGTCTACACCTCGCTGGTGGCGCTGGCGCAGTCGGACATGAAGAAGGTCATCGCCTATTCCTCGGTCGCCCACATGGGCTACGTGACCATGGGCGTCTTTGCCGCAAACCAGATCGGCGTCGACGGCGCGATCTTCCAGATGCTGTCGCACGGCTTCATCTCGGGCGCGCTGTTCCTGTGCGTCGGCGTGATCTACGACCGCATGCACACGCGGGAAATCGACGCCTATGGCGGGCTGGTGAACCGGATGCCGGCCTATGCGGCGGTGTTCATGTTCTTCACCATGGCGAACGTGGGCCTGCCCGGCACCTCGGGTTTCGTGGGCGAGTTCCTGACGCTGATGGGCGTCTTCCGCGTCGACACCTGGGTGGCGCTGGTCGCGACCTCGGGGGTGATCCTGTCGGCGGCCTATGCGCTCTGGCTTTATCGCCGGGTGACGCTGGGCCAGCTGATCAAGGAAAGCCTCAAGTCGATCACCGACATGACCCCGCGCGAGCGCTGGGTGTTCATTCCGCTGATCGCGATGACGCTGATCCTGGGCGTCTATCCGCGGTTCGTCACCGACGTGACCGGCCCGGCGGTCGCAGCGCTCGTCCAAGACTACAACCAGAGCCAGCCGGCGGCACCCGTCGCCACGGCCCAAGCCAGCCACTAGGGGACGGACATGACCTCGCTCGATTTCTCGACCATTCTGCCCGAGGTGGTGCTGGCCGGATACGCCCTTGCCGCCCTGATGGCGGGGGCCTATCTCGGCAAGGACAGGCTGGCCCGGACGCTGCTTTGGGTCACGGTCGCGGCCTTCCTGCTTGTCGCGGCGATGGTGGGCCTGGGCAGCCATGCCGACGGCACCGCCTTCCACGGCATGTTCATCGACGACGGCTTCTCGCGCTTTGCCAAGGTGGTGACGCTGGTTGCCGCCGCCGCCGTGCTGGCGATGAGCGCCGATTACATGCAGCGCCGCAACATGCTGCGCTTCGAGTTCCCGATCATCGTGGCGCTGGCGGTGCTGGGCATGATGTTCATGGTCTCGGCCGGCGACCTCTTGACGCTCTACATGGGGCTGGAGCTGCAATCGCTGGCGCTTTACGTCGTCGCCGCCATGCGCCGCGACTCGGTGCGCTCGTCCGAGGCGGGGCTGAAGTATTTCGTCCTCGGCTCGCTTTCCTCGGGCCTGCTGCTCTATGGCGCCTCGCTGGTCTACGGCTTTGCCGGCACCACCGGGTTCGAGGGCATCGTCTCGACCATCCAGGGCGGGCATCTGTCCCTGGGCGTGCTGTTCGGGCTGGTGTTCATGCTGGTCGGCCTGAGCTTCAAGGTCTCGGCCGTGCCCTTCCACATGTGGACGCCCGATGTCTACGAGGGTTCGCCCACGCCGGTGACGGCCTTCTTCGCCACCGCGCCCAAGGTCGCGGCCATGGCGCTGATCGCGCGGCTGGTCTTCGACGCCTTCGGCCATGTCATCGGCGACTGGAGCCAGATCGTCGCGGCGCTGGCGGTGATGTCGATGTTCCTGGGCTCGATCGCCGGGATCGGCCAGACCAACATCAAGCGGCTGATGGCCTATTCCTCGATCGCGCATATGGGCTTTGCCTTGGTCGGCCTGGCCGCCGGCACCGCCATCGGCGTGCAGACCATGCTGCTTTACATGACCATCTATGCGGTGATGAACATCGGCACCTTCGCCTTCATCCTGTCGATGGAGCGCGACGGCGTGCCGGTCACCGACCTCGCTTCGCTGAACCGTTTCGCCTGGACCGATCCGGTTAAGGCGCTGGCCATGCTGGTGCTGATGTTCAGCCTGGCGGGCGTGCCGCCGACGCTGGGCTTCTTTGCCAAGTTCGGCGTGCTGACGGCGGCGGTCGATGCCGGCATGGGCTGGCTGGCGGTGCTGGGCGTTATCGCCTCGGTCATCGGCGCCTTCTATTACCTGCGCATCGTCTATTACATGTATTTCGGCGGCGAATCCGAGGGGATGAGTTCGCGCATGGGCGCGGTGCAATACCTGGCGCTGATGCTGCCGGCCCTGGCCATGCTGGTGGGCGCGATCAGCATGTTCGGCGTCGATGCCGCCGCCGGCCGTGCCGCCGAGACCCTGGTCGGCCCGGTCGCCGCTGTCGAACAGCCCGCCGAGACCCTGCAAGCCGAGCCCGCGCAAGGTGAGTGACGCCTGGCCCGAGGGCGTGGCCCGCCATGTGCTGGCCCGCACCGACAGCACCAATGCCGAGGCGCTGAAGCTGGCGCCCGGTCTTTCCGGTCCCGCCTGGGTGATGGCCCGCGAGCAATTCGCGGGCCGTGGCCGTCGCGGGCGCGAATGGGTCATGCCGGCGGGGAATTTCGCCGGCACGCTGGTCCTGCGCCCGCAGGGCGGGCCGATGGCGGCGGCGCAGCTGTCCTTCGTCGCGGCGCTGGCGCTTTACGATGCGCTTGGCCTGGCCTGCGGGCCGGCCGCGCGGCTGGCGATCAAATGGCCCAACGACGTGCTGCTGAACGGCGGCAAGGTGGCGGGCATCCTGCTGGAAAGCTCGGGCTCGGGTCCGGGGGTGCAGGCGGTGGCCGTGGGCATCGGCGTCAACCTGGCGGCGGCGCCCGATGCCGGCGCGGTCGAACCCGGCGCGACCCCGCCGGTTTCCGTGCAGGGCGAGACCGGCCACGCCGTCGATCCCGAGGAATTCCTGGACCTGCTGGCCCCGGCCTTCGCGCGCTGGCAGGCGCAGCTCGACGCCTATGGCTTCGCCCCGATCCGCAACGCCTGGCTGGCCCGCGCCGCCCGGCTGGGCGAGCCGATCATCGCCCGCACCGGCGCGACCGAAAGCCGCGGCATCTTCGAGGGCATCGACGACAGCGGCGCGCTGGTCCTGCGCGGTCCGGCGGGGCGGCAGGTCATCCCCGCCGCCGAAGTCTATTTCGGAGGCTGATCGCCATGCTGCTTTGCATCGACACCGGCAACACCAACACGGTCTTTTCCGTCTGGGACGGCGAGAAATTCGTCGGCCTCTGGCGCATCTCGACCGACCACCGCCGCACGGCGGACGAATATTTCGTCTGGCTGTCCACGCTGATTTCCCTGCAGAAGCTGGAACTGAACATCGACGCCTGCATCATCAGCTCGACCGCGCCGCGGGTGGTGTTCAACCTGCGCGTGCTGTGCAACCGCTATTTCGACACCCGTCCGCTGGTGGTCGGCAAGCCGGACTGCCTGCTGCCGGTGGCGCCGCGGGTGGATTTCGGCACCGTGGTCGGCCCCGACCGGCTGGTGAACACCTGGGGCGCCTATGAGCGGCACGGGCCGGACCTGATCGTGGTCGATTTCGGCACCGCGACGACCTTCGACGTGGTGGATACCGACGGCGCCTATGTGGGCGGCGTCATCGCGCCGGGGGTGAACCTGTCGCTCGAGGCGCTGCACATGGGCGCGGCCAGCCTGCCGCATGTCGATGTGACCATGCCGCCCAAGGTGATCGGCACCAATACGGTGGCCTGCATCCAGTCCGGCATCTACTGGGGCTATATCGGTCTGGTGCAGGGCGTGGTGGACAAGATCCGCGAGGAACGCGGGCGGCCGATGAAGGTTATAGCAACGGGCGGGCTTGCACCGCTGTTCGACCAGGGATTTGATTTGTTCGACGCGATCGAGGACGATTTGACCATGCACGGCCTGCGCCTGATCCATGATTACAACAAGGAGATGGGCAATGGCTGAGCGCCTGATCTATCTGCCGCTGGGCGGCGCGGGCGAAATCGGCATGAACGCCTATGTCTACGGCTACGGCCAGCCGGGGCGCGAGCGGCTGATCGTCGTCGACCTGGGCGTGACCTTCGGCGACATGGATTCTGCGCCGGGCATCGACCTGATCATGGCCGATGTCGCCTGGCTAGAGCAGAACCGCGACCGCATCGACGCCATCTTCATCACCCATGGGCACGAGGATCACGTCGGCGCGCTTGGCCTGCTGTGGCCCAAGCTGCAAAAGCCGGTGCATTGCCGCCGCTTCACCGGCGCGCTGGCGCGGCTGAAGCTGGAAGAGGCCGGCCAGCCCGTCGACCAGCTGCATATCCACGCCCCGCGCCCCGCGGTGGTGACGGCCGGTCCCTTCCGGGTGCAATTTGTCCCCGTCAGCCATTCGATCCCGGAAAGCTCGGCGCTGATCATCGACACGCCGGCGGGCCGCATCGTGCATACCGGCGATTTCAAGCTGGACGGCACCCCGGTGGTGGGCGAGCCCTTCGACCCGATCCTGTGGCACGACATCGCGGGCGAAGGGCAGGGGGTCAAGGTTCTGACCTGCGATTCCACCAATGTCTTTTCCCCCCATCCCGGCCGGTCCGAGGCGGTGCTGGCCAATCCGCTATTGGATTTCGTCATGGCGCAGCGGCAGATGGTGGTGGCGACGACCTTCGCCAGCAACATCGCCCGCCTCAAGACCCTGGCCGAGGCCGGCCTTGCCGCCGGCCGCAAGATCTGCCTGCTCGGCCGCGCCATGCGCCGCATGGTGACGGTCGGGGTCGAGACCGGCATCCTGACCAATTTCCCGCCGGTGATCGGCCCCGAGGAGGCCTCGGAACTGCCGCGCGACAAGGTGATGCTGATCGTGACCGGCAGCCAGGGCGAGCGTCGCGCCGCCAGCGCCCAGCTGTCGCGCGGCCGCTACCTGGGGATCGAGCTGAAAGAGGGGGACAGCTTCCTTTTCAGCTCGCGCACCATCCCCGGAAACGAGCGCGGGGTGATCCGCATTATGAACGCGCTGTCGGAAATGGGCGTGGACCTCTATGACGGGGACGACGGCACCTATCACGTCTCGGGCCATGCCAACCGCCCGGACATCGAGGCGGTCCACGATCTGTTGAAGCCGCAGATCGTCATCCCGATGCATGGCGAGCATATGCACCTGCGCGAACATGCCAAGCTGGCGCAGGCGCGCGGCATTCCCGCGGCGGTGGCGACCAACGGCACCATGCTGGACCTGACCGGCCCGGTGCCGCGGGTGGTGGACCAGATCGACACCGGCCGGCTTTACCTGGACGGCACGGTGCTGATCGGCGCCATGGACGGTGTGGTGCGCGACCGCATCCGCATGGCGCTGAACGGCCATGCCATGGTCTCGGTCATCATCGACGAGGACGACACGCCCCTGCCAGACGCCTGGGTGGAACTGTCCGGCCTGCCGGAACTGGGCCGCGCCGGCGTGCCGCTGGCCCGCAATATCGAAAGCGAGCTGGCCGAGTTCCTGGAACGCGCCGACGACCGCACGGTGATGGACGACGACCGCCTGGAAGAGGCGATCCGCAAGATCACCCGCCAGGTCTCGATGGAGGAGATCGGCAAGAAGCCCGAGGTGACGGTGGTGATCTCGCGCCTCGCCGCCGAGTGACCGGACCGGCTGGACCAAGCATGAGCGAATTCGACCCGACCCCACCGCGCCGCAATTTCTATGGCCGCCGCCACGGCAAGACCCTGCGCCAGTCGCAAAAGGGCTACCTGTCCGAGGATCTGGGCAGCCTGCGCCCGCGCGGCATCACCGTCCAGGACAACCCCGAGCGCAAGCCCATCGACCCGGCGGCAATCTTCGGCGACGACCGCCCGGTCTGGCTGGAGGTCGGCTTCGGCGGCGGCGAGCACATGGTCCACATGGCCGCCCGCTACCCGCAGATCGGCATCATCGGCTGCGAGCCCTTCATCAACGGCGTCGCCATGCTCCTGGGCAAGATCCGCGCGGCGGGCGTCAGCAATGTCAGCGTGCACCCCGGCGATGCGCGCGACCTGATGGACGTGCTGCCCGAGGCCTCGATCTCGCGCGCTTTCCTGAACTATCCCGACCCCTGGCCCAAGGCGCGCCACCACCGCCGCCGCTTCGTCACGCCCGAGCATCTGATCCCGCTCGCCCGCGTCATGCGGCCGGGCGCCGAGTTCCGCGTCGCGACCGACATCCCCGATTACGTCCGCCAGACGCTGGAAGAGGTGCCGCAGGCCGGTTTCGAACTGATCGCCGAGGGGCCTGAGCCCTGGGACGACTGGCCCAGCACCCGCTATGAGCAAAAGGCCCTGCGCGAGGGGCGGGCGCCGCATTACGTCACTTTCCGCCGCAAGGGCTGATTGCAACCCCCGCCCGTGACCGCTATCACCTTGCGCGACACGCACCAGGGGGCCTTCATGTCACATTCCGCCGAACCGCTGCCGATGACCGCCCGCCGCTCGGGCCCCCTGGCCGGCGAGGCCAAGGTGCCGGGCGACAAGTCGATCAGCCACCGCGCGCTGATCCTGGGCGCGCTGGCGGTGGGCGAGACCCATATCACCGGGCTGCTGGAGGGCCAGGACGTGCTGGACACGGCCTCGGCGATGCGGGCCTTCGGCGCGCAGGTCGAACGCCTGGGCGAGGGGGAATGGCGGGTGATGGGCGTCGGCGTCGGCGGCTTCGCCGAGCCCGAGGGCGTGATCGACTGCGGCAATTCCGGCACCGGCGTGCGGCTGATCATGGGCGCCATGGCGACGACGCCGATCACCGCCACCTTTACCGGCGACGCCAGCCTGTCGCGCCGGCCGATGGGCCGCGTCACCGACCCGCTGGAGCTGTTCGGCGCTCAGGTGACGGCCCGCGAAGGCAAGCGCCTGCCCCTGACCATCAGGGGCGCGGCCGATCCGGTGCCGGTGCGCTACAAGACCCCGGTCGCCAGCGCCCAGATCAAGTCGGCGGTGCTGCTGGCCGGCCTGAACGCACCGGGCGAGACGGTGGTGGTCGAATCCGAACCGACCCGCGACCATACCGAACGCATGCTCGCGGGCTTCGGCGCCAGCATCCGCAGCGAGACGACGGATGAAGGCCATGTCATCACCCTGCAAGGCCGGCCGGAACTGAAGCCGCAGCCGGTGGCGGTGCCGCGCGACCCGTCCAGCGCTGCCTTTCCGGTGGCGGCGGCGCTGATCGTGCCCGGCTCGCAGATCCGCGTCCCCGGCGTCAGCCGCAACCCGACCCGCGACGGGCTCTATGTCACCTTGCTGGAAATGGGCGCCGACATCAGCTTCCAGAACCAGCGCGAAGAGGGCGGCGAGCCGGTCGCCGACCTCGTCGTCCGCCATGGCCCGCTGAAGGGCGTGACCGTGCCGCCCGAACGCGCCGCCAGCATGATCGACGAATTCCCGATCCTCTCGGTCATCGCCTGCTTTGCCGAGGGTACGACCGTCATGCAAGGCGTCCACGAATTGCGCGTCAAGGAAAGCGACCGGATCGAGGCCATGGCCACCGGCCTTGTCGCCAATGGCGCGGCTGTCGAGACCACCCCGGACACCATGACCGTCCATGGCAAGGGCGGGCTGACGGGTGGCGCCACCTGCGCCACGCATCTCGACCACCGCATCGCCATGTCCTTCCTGGTCGCGGGCCTTGCCTCCGAGCAGCCGATCACGGTGGACGACGGCGGCCCGATCGCCACCTCCTTCCCGGATTTCCCGCCGCTGATGCGCGGCCTCGGTGCGCAGATCGACTGAAACCGCGCAGAAGCCGGGGGCTGTCTGCCCCCGGACCCCCGAGGATGCTTATGCACGAAAGAAACGCAGGCGGCGCCGGATGGGGCGCCGCCTGTGGTCTTTCTCCGTTGCACAAATACCCATGCGACAGTGCCGCCGGGCGGGGTCTAGCCCGCCTTGGCGGCTTCGGGATAGCCGATCCCTGCCAGCGCCTCGCGGATCTCGTCCAGGATCGCCGGGTCGTCGATGGTGGCGGGGGTCTTGAAGGGCTCGCCATCGGCGATCTTGGCCATGGTGGCGCGCAGGATCTTGCCCGAGCGGGTCTTGGGCAGCCGGTCCACCACGCAAGCCGACTTGAAGGCCGCGACCGGGCCGATCTTGTCGCGCACCAGCTTGACCACCTCGCGCACCACCTGCTCATGCGGCGTCGCGACCCCGGCCTTGAGGCACAGGAAGCCGACGGGCGACTGGCCCTTGAGGCTGTCAGCCACGCCGATCACCGCGCATTCGGCGACGGCGGGATGGCTGGCCAGCACCTCTTCCATGGCGCCGGTCGACAGCCGGTGGCCGGCGACGTTGATCACGTCGTCGGTGCGCGCCATGATGTAGAGATAGCCCTCCTCGTCGATATAGCCGGCGTCGCCGGTCTCGTAATAGCCGGGGAAATGGTCGAGATAGGACTTGCGAAAGCGGCTTTCGGCATTCCACAGCCCCGGCAGCGTGCCGGGCGGCAGGGGCAGCTTGACCGCGATGGCGCCCAGCGTGCTTGCGGGCACCGGGTGGCCGGCCTCGTCCAGCACCTGCACGTCATAGCCGGGCATCGGCACCGAGGGGCTGCCGAGCTTGGTCGGCAGGGTCTCGATGCCGATGGGATTGGCGGCGATGGCCCAGCCGGTCTCGGTCTGCCACCAGTGATCGACCACCGGCACGCCCAGATGTTCCTGCGCCCATTTCACCGTGTCGGGGTCGGCGCGCTCGCCGGCCAGGAACAGGGCTTGCAGGTCGTGCAGCTTGTAGCGGCGGATCCATTCGCCCTCGGGATCCTCGCGGCGGATGGCGCGCAGGGCGGTGGGGGCGGTAAAGAAGCTCTTGATGCGGTGGTTCTGGATGATGCGCCAGAAGACGCCGGGATGCGGGGTGCCGACCGGCTTGCCCTCGAAGACCACGGTGGTCGCGCCGGCGATCAGCGGCCCGTAGCAGATATAGCTGTGGCCGACGACCCAGCCCACGTCCGAGGCGGCCCAGAAACGGTCGCCGGCGGCGATGTTGTAGATGTTGGTCATCGACCATTGCAGCGCCACCAGATGGCCGGCGGTATGGCGCACCACGCCCTTGGGCTGGCCGGTGGTTCCCGAGGTATAAAGGATATAGGCCGGGTGGTTGCCCTCGACCGGGACGCATTCGGCGGGCTTCACGCCGTATTGGAAGCCGTGCCAGTTGAAGTCGCGGCCCTCGACCAGCTTGGCCACCTCCTGCTCGCGCTGGAAGATCACGCAGAACTCGGGCTTGTGCTGGGCCATGTCGATGGCGGCGTCGAGCAGCGGCTTGTAATGGACGACCCGGTTCGGCTCCAGCCCGCAGGAGGCGGCGATGATCGCCTTGGGCTGGCAATCGTCGATGCGCACCGCCAGCTCGTTCGCCGCAAAGCCGCCGAAGACCACGGAATGGATGGCGCCCAGCCGGGCGCAGGCCAGCATCGCCTCCAGCGCCTCGGGGATCATCGGCATGTAGATGATGACGCGGTCGCCCTTTTCGACGCCGCGCATGCGCAGCGCGCCGGCCAGCGAGGCGACGCGGTCCTGCAATTGCTTGTAGGTGATGCCCTTGGACGACAGCGTGATCGGGCTTTCGTGCTGGATGGCGACCTGGTCGCCGCGGCCGGCCAGGACATGGCGGTCCACCGCGTTCCAGCAGGTGTTGACCATCCCGTCCGAGAACCATTCGTAGATCGGGGCCTTGTCGTCGAAAAGCGCCTTCGAGGGCTCGCGCTCCCAGTCGATCGCCCCGGCCGCCTGCATCCAGAAACCCTCGGGATCTGCCTGCCAGGCGGAATAGATCTCACGATATCCCATGAACCAACTCCTCCCCGGATGAATGGGCCGGAGTTATGCGCGCCCGAGGCCAGGGCGCAAGGATGTTATCGCCCACAGTCGCGGGGTGCGACGGAAAGTTTTGCAGAATGCCGCGCCGCGGCGTGAAATAGTTTGCAAAGGGCGCGGGACTTTGCTGCGCGCTGAAAAACCCGCGCCGTTTTGCAAAAACCGGCCGGCCGGGCGGGGCGGCGGCAGAATCACCGCGCCCCGCCCGCCTGCGCCTAGCGATAATGATCGACCGGGGTGCCGGCGATGGCGCTCATGTTCAGCAGCCCGCGGGTGGTGATCGAGGGGGTGACGATATGGGCGCGGTTGCCCATGCCCATCAGGATCGGCCCGACCTCCAGCCCGTTGGCCTTGAGCTTGAGCGCGTTGCGCACCCCCGAGGCCGAGTCGGTGCCCGAGAACACCAGCGCGTTCGCCGCCCCCTCGATGCGCGAGCGCGGCAGCAGGCGTTCGCGGATCGCGGGGTCGAGCGCGGAATCGACATGCATCTCGCCGTCGAAGATGAAATCGACGCCGCGCGCCTCGAGGATCGCCAGCGCGGCGCGCATCTTGCGCCCCGACTCGGTGTCGAGGTTGCCGAATTGCGAATGGCTGCACAGCGCGACCTTGGGCGTCACGCCGAAGCGGCGGACATGGCGGGCGGCGCCGATGGCGGCCTCGGCCACCTGTTCGGGGGTGGGGGCGTGGTTGACCTGGGTGTCGGCGATGAACAGCGGCCCGTCCTCGAGGATCATCAGCGACAGCGCGCCATGCGGGCGCAGCCCGTCGCGGGCCAGGATCTGGGTGATATAGTTCAGGTGCCAGCTGTATTGGCCAAAGGTGCCGCAGATCAGGCTGTCTGCTTCGCCCCGATGCACCATGACGGCGCCGATGGCGGTGGTGTTGGTGCGCATGATGGCGCGGGCGATGTCCGGCGTCACGCCGCGCCGGGCCATCAGCTCGTGATAGGTGCCCCAGTAGTCGCGATAGCGCGGGTCGTTTTCCGGGTTCACGATCTCGAAGTCGCGGCCGGGGCGGATCGGCAGGCCGGCGCGCTCGGCGCGCATCTCGATCACCTCGGGGCGGCCGATCAGGATCGGCGCGTCGGTGGTTTCCTCGAGCATGGCGTTTGCTGCGCGCAGCACCCGCTCGTCCTCGCCCTCGGCAAAGACGATGCGGCGCTTGGCGGTGGCGGCCGCCTCGAAGACCGGGCGCATGATCAGCGCCGAGCGGAAGACCGAGCCGTCCAGCTTGCGCTTGTAGGCGGCGACGTCCTCCAGCGGCCGGGTGGCGACGCCGGTCTCCATCGCGGCGCGGGCGACGGCGGTCGAGACGACGCCGATCAGCCGCGGGTCGAAGGGCTTGGGGATCAGGTAATCCGCGCCGAAGCTCAGCTTCTCGCCGCGATAGGCCATCGCCGCCTCGGCGCTGGTGGTGGCGCGGGCCAGCGCGGCGATGCCCTCGATGCAGGCCAGCTGCATCTCGTCGTTGATCGTGGTCGCGCCCACGTCCAGCGCGCCGCGGAAGATGAAGGGGAAGCACAGGACGTTGTTGACCTGGTTCGGATAGTCGCTGCGCCCGGTGGCGATGATCGCCTCGGGGGCGACGGCGCGGGCATCCTCGGGCAGGATTTCGGGCGTGGGGTTGGCCAGCGCAAAGATGATCGGCCGCTTGGCCATCCGGGCCACCATCTCGGGCTTCAGCACGCCGGGGCCGGACAGGCCCAGGAACAGGTCTGCGCCCTCGATCACCTGGTCCAGCGTGCGCAGGTCGGTCTTTTGCGCATATTCCGCCTTTTGCGGCGTCATCTCTTCGGTCCGGCCCTCATGGACCAGGCCGGCGATGTCGCAAAGCCAGACGTTCTCGCGCTTGACGCCCAGCTTCAGCAGCATGTTGAGGCAGGCGATGCCGGCCGCGCCGCCGCCGGTCGAGACCACCTTGATGTCCTCGAAACGCTTGTGGGCGATGTGCAGGGCGTTGGTCGCGGCGGCGCCGACGACGATGGCGGTGCCGTGCTGGTCGTCGTGGAAGACCGGGATGTTCATCCGCTCGCGGCACAGCTTCTCGACGATGAAGCAGTCGGGGGCCTTGATGTCTTCCAGGTTGATCGCGCCGAAGGTCGGCTCCAGCGCGCAGACGATCTCGGCCAGCTTCTCGGGGTCGGGCTCGTTCAGCTCCAGGTCGAAGCAGTCGATATTGGCGAATTTCTTGAACAGGACCGCCTTGCCCTCCATCACCGGCTTCGAGGCCAGCGCGCCGATATTGCCCAGTCCCAGCACGGCGGTGCCGTTCGAGACCACGGCGACAAGGTTGCCGCGCGCGGTATAGCGGGCGGCCGTGGCGGGGTCGGCCTTGATCTCCAGGCAGGCTTCTGCCACGCCGGGCGAATAGGCGCGGCTCAGGTCGCGACCGTTGGCAAGGGGCTTGGTCGCCCGGACCTCGAGCTTACCGGGGCGCGGATACTCGTGATAATCCAGTGCCGCCTGCCGGGCGTTGTCCTGCCTGCGTTCTTCCATCGCCAGACCCTCTCCTCTCAAGATGGTTCAGCGTTAAACTATTTTTTTGCCGGGGAACAGGGGGCATCGCGGAAGCGGGCGGGGATGCGCCGCTCTTGCGCCGCTCTTGCATCGTGCGGGGCGCGCGCGCAAACTCCTGATCCGGTCGGACGGGCAGGCGAAAGGTGGGGGCTATGGCGCTTCTGGATGCGGCGCGCGAGGTGCGCGAAAGGGCCTATGCGCCCTATTCCAACTTCAAGGTCGGGGCGGCGGTGCGCGGCGCCTCGGGGCGGATCTATGCCGGCTGCAACGTCGAGAACGTGGCCTATCCCGAGGGCACTTGCGCCGAGGCAGGCGCCATCGCCGCCATGGTCGCCGCGGGCGAGACCGAGATCGTCGAGGTTGCCGTCATCGCCGACTCGCAAGGCCCGGTGCCGCCCTGCGGCGGCTGCCGGCAGAAGCTGGCCGAGTTCGGCCGCCCCGAGACGCCGGTGCTGCTGGCCACGACCCGCGGCGACGAACTGGCCACCACCATCGGCGAGCTGCTGCCCGGCCGTTTCGGCATCAGCCACATGTCGGGCACCGAATGAGCCCTGCCGATCCCCGCCCCGATCCGCGTCCGGTGATCGCTGCCGTGCGCGACGGGCGCGGGCTGCACGCGGCGGGGGCCGCGCTGATCGCGCGCGGCCTGGCCGACGGTTCGGTCAGCGACGCGCAGGCCGCGGCCTTTGCCATGGCGGTGCTGCTGCGCGGGCTGGACGAGGCGGGCCGGGTGGCGCTGACCCGCGCCATGCGCGATTCCGGCGATGTGTTGCGCTGGGATCTGCCGGGGCCGGTGGTGGACAAGCATTCGACCGGCGGCATCGGCGATACGGTCAGCCTGGTCCTTGCGCCGCTGGTGGCCTGTTGCGGCGCCTATGTGCCGATGATCTCGGGGCGCGGGCTGGGCCATACCGGCGGCACGCTGGACAAGCTCGAGGCGATCCCCGGTTTCCGCACCGCGCTGCCCGAGGCCGAGTTCCGCCGCGTCACCGGGCAGGTCGGCTGCGCCATCGTCGCGGCGGGGCGCGAGCTTGCGCCGGCCGATGCGCGGCTTTACGCGATCCGCGACGAAAGCGCGACGGTAGGCTCGATCGACCTGATCACCGCCTCGATCCTGTCCAAGAAGCTGGCGGCGGGGCTTGATGCGCTGGTGCTGGACGTCAAGCAGGGCAGCGGCGCCTTTCTGCGCGGCCCCGATGCCGCGCTGGCCCTGGCGCGCGCGCTGGTCGATACCGCGACCGGCGCCGGCTGCCGCACCCGCGCCTATGTCACCGACATGGACCAGCCCCTGGCCCGCGCCGCCGGCAATGCGCTGGAACTGCGCGAGGCCATCGCCGTGCTGACCGGCGGGCAGGGCGCGCTGCGCGACCTGTCGCTGGCGCTCTCCTCGGCCTGCCTGGAGCTGGTCGGGCTGACGGGGGCCCTGCAGGCGCTGGAAAGCGGCGCCGCGGCCGAGCGTTTCGCCCGCATGGTCGCGGCCCAGGGCGGGCCGGCCGACTTGCTGGAGCATCCCGACCGCCACCTGCCGTCCGCGCCGGTGATCCGCGCCGTGCCCGGCCATGGCCGCGTCGCCGCCATCGACACCGAGGCGCTGGGTCATGCCGTGGTCGCGCTTGGCGGCGGGCGGCTGCATGCCCGCGACCGGATCGACCCGCGCGTGGGGCTTGCGCAGATGCTGCGCATCGGCGAAGAGGCGGGCGAGGGGCGGCCGCTGGCGCTGGTCCATGCCGCCTCGGAGGCGGCGGCCGATGCGGCGGCCGCCACCGTCGCGGCCGCCTATCTGCTGGGCGATGGCCCGGAGCCGGGGCCGTTGATCCGCAGCGAGGTAACATGACCGACAGACGCGCCTTCCTGATCGTGATGGATTCGGTCGGCATCGGCGGCGCGCCCGACGCGGGCGCCTATTTCAACGACGGCCTGCCCGACACCGGCGCGAACACGCTGGCCCATATCGCCCAGGCGCGGCCGCTCATCATGCCGCATCTGGACGCGCTTGGCCTTGGCGCCGCGATCCGGCTGGCCAGTGGCGAGGCGGCACCGGGCCTCGGCGCCCGGCCGCAGGGGCTGTGGGGTGCGGCGACCGAGGTTTCGCGCGGCAAGGACACCCCCTCGGGCCATTGGGAGATCGCGGGCGTGCCGGTGCCCTGGGACTGGCATTATTTCCCCGACACCCGCCCGGCCTTTCCGGCCGATCTGACCCAGCGCATCGCCCAGGCCGCGGGAACCGGGGGCATCCTGGGCAACGAACATGCCTCG
The DNA here is from genome assembly GCF_006386455.1 of Paracoccus sp. FO-3. NCBI lineage: Bacteria > Pseudomonadati > Pseudomonadota > Alphaproteobacteria > Rhodobacterales > Paracoccaceae > Paracoccus > Paracoccus sp. FO-3. The sequence goes on from NZ_VCBQ01000013.1 coordinate 57,464, forward strand.
GGGACCGAGATCATCGCCCGGCTGGGGGCCGAGCATCTGCGCAGCGGCTGGCCGATCTGCTATACCTCGGCCGACAGCGTGTTGCAGATCGCTGCGCATGAGGACGCCTTCGGCCTCGACCGGCTTTATCGGCTTTGTCAGGATGTGGCCGCCATGGTCCACCCGATGCGCGTGGGCCGGGTCATCGCCCGGCCCTTCCTGGGCGCCGAGGGCAGTTTCGCCCGCACCCCGAACCGCCGCGACTATGCCATCGCCCCGCCGGGCCCGACGCTGCTGGACGTGGCGCAGGAGGCGGGGCGGGCGACCCATGCGGTGGGCAAGATCGGCGACATCTTCTCGCATCGCGGCATTTCGGCCCTGCACAAGGGCCGGTCGGACGCCGACCTGGCCGGCCATCTGCTGGCCTTGGCGGATCAGGCCGAACCGGGCAGCCTGACCTTCGCCAATTTCGTCGAGTTCGACAGCCTTTATGGCCATCGCCGCGACGTGGCGGGCTATGCGGCGGCGCTGGAATGGTTCGACGGGGTGGCCGGTGCGCTGATGGCGCGGCTGCGGCCGGGGGATCTGGCGATCTTTACCGCCGACCACGGCAACGACCCGACCTGGCACGGCACCGACCACACCCGCGAGCGCGCGCCGGTGCTGGGCTGGGGTTGTGGCGTGCGCGAAATCGGCCAGGTGGGTTTCGCCGACATCGCCGCCTCGGTCGCCGCGCATCTGGGCCTGCCGCCGGTCGGGCCGGGGAGGTCGTTCCTGTGAAATCGCTGAAGAAGATCGAGCTGCACCTGCATCTGGAGGGCGCGGCGCCCCCCGGCTTCATCCGCGCGCTTGCGGCCGAAAAGCACCGCGACATCGCCGGCATCTTCGACGAGCGCGGCGCCTATGCGTATCGCGATTTCAGGGATTTCCTGCGCGTCTATGAAGCCGCGACCTCGGTCCTGGCGACGCCGCGGGACTATGCGCGGCTGCTGTCCGAGGTGCTGGCGGAATGCGTCGAGCAGGGCGCGATCTATGTCGAGCTATTCGTCTCGCCCGAGTTCTGCGGCGGCGCGGATCTTGCCGCATGGCGCGACTACCTGGCCGCCATGGAGGAGGCCGCGGCCCAGGCCGAGCGCGACGGCATCGCCAGCCGCGCCGTGCTGACCTGCATCCGCCATTTCGGCCCCGAGCGCGCCCGCAAGACCGCGATCTGCGCCGCCGAGACCTCGGGCGGCTGGGTCGCGGGCCTCGGCATTGCCGGGGCCGAGGACGTGGGCGAGCTTGGCGATTTCGCCTGGGCCTTCGATTGCGCGCGCGAGGCCGGGCTGGGCCTGACCGCCCATGCCGGCGAATGGCGGGGGCCGCAATCCATCCGCGATGCGCTGGCCCTGGGCGTCACCCGCATCGGCCACGGCATCCGCGCCGTCGAGGACGCGGCGCTGCTGCGCGACCTGGCCGAACGTGGGATCACGCTGGAGGTTTGCCCCGGCTCGAACGTCGCGCTGGGGCTGGTGCGGGACTGGGCCGCCCATCCCATCGCCCGGCTTGCCGACGCGGGCGTGCGCGTCACCGTCTCGACCGACGATCCGCCGTTCTTCCACACCACGCTGTCGCAGGAATATCAGCGGCTTGCCGATGCCTTTGGTTGGGCCGAGGCCGAGTTCCGCCAGATGAACCTCTGGGCCGTCGACGCGGCTTTCTGCGACCAGACCACCCGAACCCGCCTGCGAAAGGAACTGACATGACCCAAGCGCATCTGACCGTCGTCGATCACCCGCTGGTGCAGCACAAGCTGACGCTCATGCGCGACAGGACCACCTCGACCGCCGGTTTCCGCCGCCTGCTGCGCGAGATCAGCCTGCTTCTGGCCTATGAGGTCACGCGCGAGCTGGAGATGACCACCATCCGCATCGAGACCCCGCTTTGCGAGATGCAGGCGCCGACGCTGGAAGGCAAGAAACTGGCGCTGATCTCGATCCTGCGGGCCGGCAATGGGCTGCTCGACGGCATCCTTGAGCTGATTCCGGCCGCGCGCGTGGGCTTCATCGGGCTTTACCGCGACCCCGAGACGCTGCAGCCGGTGCAGTATTATTCCAAGGTTCCCAGCGCGCTGGACGCACGCATGACCATCGTCGTCGATCCGATGCTGGCGACGGGCAATTCCTCGGTCGCGGCCATCGACCTGCTCAAGGCGGCGGGGGCGCGCAACCTGCGCTTCCTGTGCCTGCTCGCCTCGCCCGAGGGGGTGGCGCGGATGCGCGAGGCCCATCCCGACGTGCCGATCGTGACCGCGGCGCTGGACGAGCGGCTGGACGAGCATGGCTATATCGTGCCCGGCCTGGGCGATGCCGGCGACCGCATGTTCGGCACGAAATGAGGCCGCGTTAACCGGCCTTCAGGGCTTTCGGCCTATCACCGGGTCATGGGTGATTCGAGGATGGGGCCATGCGGGCAATTCTGTGGCTGATGCTGGCGCTGCTGCCGGGGCTTGCGCTGGCGCAAGCGCCGCGCCCGGCCGAAGAGCCGCCGGCGGATTTCCCGGCGCGGCAATATATCGACAGCCGCGGCTGCGTCTTTTTACGCGACGACCTGGGCGGCTGGGCCGCGCGGCTGGCGCGCGACGGCACGCCGATCTGCGGCTATCCGCCGACGCTTTCCGCCCGCGGCGCTCAGGGCGAGCCGAAGCTGCGGGCCCTCGCCCCGGCGGCCGGGCGCAGCCGGGCCGAACTGCTGGAAGAGGCGCTGTCGCAGCAAGTCGTCACCAACCTGCGCCCCGGCGAACTGGCCAGCGATCCGCGGCCGATGGAGCATCTGCCGGATCTGGGCCCCGAGCCGCACTCCCCCGCCCCGGCCGATGCGCTGCGGGCGGCGCTGGCTGCGGCGCCGGCGCTGCGCCAGGGCATGGGCGCCGCCCTGCATCCGAACCGGCGGCTGTGCGAGCTGCTGGGCTATGACGACGGGCCGGGCGCGGCTGGGCTGGACGATCCGACGCAGGGCTATTGCGCGGGAATGCCGAAGTCCGAACTGTCGCGGCTCAGCTTCATGCGCCCGGTGGGTAGCGGGGCGGGAGCCGGGCCGACCGCCTCCCCTGTCAGCGAAACCGCCGCCGGAACCGCCGTCGAAACCGCCCGGCCGATGCCGCCTCCTGCCGCAAGGCCGGCGGCGCAAAAGCCGGCTCCCGCCAAGCCTGCACCCGTATCCGCACCCGTGGCCAAGGCGCCCGAGGCGTCGCGTGGCAAGGCGCCGGCATCCCCTGCCGCGCCGCCCGCGGTCGGGATGATCCCCGCCGGGGCGCGCTATGTCCAGGTCGGCACCTTCGCCGATCCGCGCAATGCCGAACGCGCAGCCGCGCGCATCGCGCAGATGGGCTATCCGTTGCTGCGCGGCAAGGACCAGGCCGGCGGGCGCGAGGTGCAGTTCCTTGTCGCCGGCCCCTTCCCGGACCGGGAAAGCATCGTCCGGGCGCTCGACGCCATCCGCAAGGCCGGGTTCCCCGATGCCTTTCCCCGCTGACCGCGGGTCACTGGTCACAGATTTCCTGCAGCGCGATCCATTCGCGGTCGGCAAGCACGGGGCGCGGCTCGGCCGTGCGAAAGGGATCGGCCTCGATCAGGCCCAGCACCGCCTCTCCGGTCGGGTCGAGCGAGCGGGCATAGGGCTCGCTCGAGATGCCGGCGCGGGTGAAATAGGCCAGCAGCGGCTCGTCCTCGGGGCGGGGCAGGGGACCGGCCAGCAGTTTCTCGCCATAGCCCGACAGCGATTTCGCCGGCAGCGTCCCGGCGGTCAGCAGGTGAAAGGTGGCGCGCGGCCCGGCATGGCGCAGCGCCGCCAGCAGCGGGTCGTCGCGGACCGCCGCCGCCTGCGCGGCCAGGATATGGCCAGCCGCGACCTCGGGCGTCACCTGGCCCGCGATCAGGTCTTCGCCGATGACGGTGATCGGGCCGGGCAGGCGAAGGGCGCCGCGCAGGCTGGCCGGCACCACCACGATCTGCGCATCCGGGCCGATCAGCCGCATCGCCAGCTTCTGGCGCACCATGTCGCCCGCGGGGCGCGAACAGGGGCTGCCGGTGGTCTTGGCGATCTCGGCCAGCACAATGCGCCCGATCTCGGCCCGCTGCGCCGGGGGGGCGATGTCGGCGGCGTGGCGCACCAGCGCCGGCGGCACCCAGAACACCGCCAGCAGCGCCATGACCCCGGCGGCGCTCAGCATCAGCCCGCCACGCAGCCGGCCGGGATGCGGCTTGCTGGCCTCGATCACCTGATGCACCTTGGAAATGGCCGAGATCATCAGCTCGTCGTCGATCTCCAGTTCTTCGCCGGCATCGAGGCCGCCCGGTGCATAGCGCGCCGGCAGCTTGCCGGGGTTGAGCCGGGTGACGGCGGGCAGCGACCAATGCGCCAGCGGCACCTCGGAACGCGGATCGGTCAGCACCAAGGTCGCATCCCCGAAGGAAACGATGACGTCGCGCAGCTGCGATCTGGGCGATTCACGCCAGATTCCTGCGGCTTCCAGCCTTTGATATTGGTTCAGCGCCGTCATTTGCGCGCCATCGGCCCTTGCTGTCCTGTCCCGACCATAAGCCAAGCCGGGCGGCGGTCAACTCTGCCCGCTGTCACGATAATTTCCCCGCCGGGGCCGCGGCTTGCAAGGGGCGTCGCGCCGAAAACCGACCGGCTTGCGCGGGCATGGCCAGCCCCAGGCGGCGCGCGCCCGGCCGGGACGGGTCCGCGGGCCCGTCCTGCCCGCCGCCCCACGGCCTTCGGGCGCTTTCGGCCGGGAAGGCGGGCGCCGGCAAGAGAGCGCACGGCGCCGACCCCCCTGCGCGGCCTTTGCGCAAGGGGTCGCCAGCGGCTGCGGGGGAAGGGAGCGGGCCGGCCGGCGCCAAGGCCGGGTCAGGCGGTTTCGGGCACGGTCATGCCGCGCTCGCGGGCCAGTTCGCGGATGCGGTTCTGCAGCTTCTCGAAGGCGCGGACCTCGATCTGGCGGATCCGCTCGCGCGAGACCTCGTAGCGCGTCGAAAGATCCTCGAGCGTCATCGGGTCGTCGCGCAGCCGGCGCTCCATCAGGATGTCCTTTTCGCGGTCGTTCAGCACGTCCATGGCGGCAAGCAGCATCTCGCGCCGCGCCGAAAGCTCGTCGGCCTCGGCAAAGGCCTGGGCCTGGTCGGCGTCCTCGTCCTCCAGCCAGTCCTGCCATTGCGCGGTCGATTCGCCGTCGCCGGACCCGACCGTGGCGTTCAGCGAGGCATCGCCCCCCGAAAGCCGGCGGTTCATGTCGATGACCTCCTGCTCGGTCACGTTCAGGTCATGGGCGATCTGCGCGACGTTTTCGGGGCGCAGGTCGCCTTCCTCCAGCGCGCCCAGCCGCGACTTGGCCTTGCGCAGGTTGAAGAACAGCTTCTTCTGCGCCGAGGTGGTGCCCATCTTGACCAGCGACCAGGACCGCAGGATGTATTCCTGGATCGAGGCGCGGATCCACCACATCGCATAGGTGGCCAGGCGAAAGCCCTTTTCCGGGTCGAAGCGCTTGACCGCCTGCATCAGGCCCACGTTCGCCTCGGAGATGACCTCGGCCTGCGGCAGGCCATAGCCGCGATAGCCCATGGCGATCTTGGCGGCGAGCCGCAGGTGGCTCGTCACCAGCTTCTGCGCGGCCTCGGCGTCCTGGTGGTCGACCCAGGCCTTGGCCAGCATGTATTCCTCTTCCGGTTCCAGCAGGGGAAACTTGCGGATCTCCTGCAAATAGCGGTTCAGGCCCTGTTCGGGGCTGGGTGCCGGAAGGTTGGTGTAGTTCGCCATCTGAAAATTCCCTGTCCCGCGCTTGGGCGGGTAATTGTGAACGCTGTCGGCGCGCTCCGGGTTCCGTCAGCCCGGTGCCCGGCGCAAGGTCGCCAGCAAGCCGGCCATGTCGGGCGGCAGCGGGCTGGCAAAGGTCAGCGCCTTGCCGCTGACCGGGTGGTCGAAGCCCAGCTCGGCCGCGTGCAGGGCCTGGCGGGGAAAGGCGGCGACGGCTGCGGCGGCATCCGTCCCCAGCGCCCGGACCGAGGCCCGCCTGTTGCCACCATAGACCGGGTCGCCGACCAGGCCCAATCCCGCATGGGCCATATGCACGCGGATTTGATGCGTCCGCCCGGTCTCCAGCCGGCATTCGACCAGCATGGCGGCGGGGGGCGTGCCGAAGGTCTCGATCACGCGGGCGCGGGTCACGGCATGGCGCCCGTTCTGGAAGCTGACCGCCTGGCGCTGCCGGTCGCCGGGGTGGCGGCCGATCAGCGTGGCGATGCGCAGCACGCCGCCCGGTTCGAACCCCACGCCCGGCAGGCCGCGCAGCCGCGCATCGGCCGGGTCGATCATGCCATGCGCGACGGCCAGGTAGCGCCGCCGCGCCGTGTGGTCGGCGAATTGCCGCGCCAGCCCCTGGTGCGCGCGGTCGGTCTTGGCCACCACCAGCAGGCCCGAGGTCTCCTTGTCGATGCGATGCACGATGCCGGGCCGGGCCGCGCCGCCGATGCCCGACAGGCTGCCCGCGCAATGGGCCAGCAGCGCATTGACCAGCGTGCCGTTGGGCGCGCCGGGCGCGGGATGGACCACCATGCCGGCGGGCTTGTCCACCACGATCAGGTCGCCGTCCTCATAGGCGATCGACAGCGGGATCGGCTCGGGCTGCGCGTCCAGGGGCTCGGGCGCGCCGATCTCGACCAGGTAGTCGCCGGTCTCGGCCCGCGCCTTGCCGTCCGTGACCCGCCCCGAGGGCCCCCGGACCGCACCCTCGGCGATCAGCCGGGCCAGGCGCGAGCGCGACAGCGCCGCCTGCTCTGGCGCGGCAAGGGCAAGCGCCTTATCAAGGCGCTCGGACAGTCCTTCGGGGATGGTGATGAGGATTTCGGCCATGGAACGGGATGATAGGCTGGATGCGGGACCAGAGGAAGCGTTGCCGATGCTGCGCTGGCTGCGCATCCTGGTGACGGCCCTGGCGGCGGTGATGGGCATCGGCATGCTGGTGATCGCGGCGCTGCTGTGGCTGCGCCTGTCGCAGCCGCCGCTGCCCGAACTGCCCGAGCAGGTCGCCCTGCCCGAGGGCGCGGTGCCCGCCGCCGTCACCTTTGCCCGCGACTGGCTGGTGGTGGTGACCGAGGCGGGCGAGGTGCTGCTTTACGACAGGCAGGGCCGACTGCGCGAAACGGTTCAGCCCTGACCTTCGCCGGTGCCGAGCGGGCCGGTCGAACTGACCGAGGCCACGCCCTTGCCTTCCAGCGCGTCGAGGCGGGCGCGCAGCTCGGCATTCTCGGACCGGGCCTTGATCGCCATTTCGCGCACCGCCTCGAATTCCTCGCGGGTGACGAAATCGCGCTCGGCCAGCCAGCGGTCGATCCAGCCGTTGAAGGCGGTCTGCGCCTCGTCCTTGGCGCCCTGGGCCACGCCCATGGCATTGGTCATCAATTTCGAGAGATCGTCGAGAAAGCGGTTGTTCGCGGTCATGGCGGGCCTTTCGGTTCAGCGAGACCCCCTATATGGCGCTCGGGGCGCGGCTGTTCAATTGCCTGACAGCGCCGGTTGACACCCGGCCGCCCCCGCGTAGCCTGCCCGCGCCGAAACGAGGAGCCCATGATCCCATTTCCCGACATTTCGCCCGAGATCTTCACCATCCATCTTTTCGGCATGGAATTCTCGTTGCGCTGGTATGCGCTGGCCTATCTGGCCGGGCTGCTGATCGGCTGGCGCATCATCGTCGCGCTGATGCGGCGGCCGCGGCTTTGGGGCGACGCGGCGCCCATGCCGCCCGAGCGGGTCGAGGAATTGCTGACCTGGGTAATCGTCGGCGTGGTGCTGGGCGGGCGGCTGGGCTTCGTGCTGTTCTACGAGCCGGGCTATTACCTGGCCAATCCGGGGCAGATCCCGGTGCTCTGGCAGGGCGGCATGTCCTTTCACGGCGGCTTCCTGGGCGTGGTTCTGGCCTCCTGGTGGTATTGCCGGCGCCACGGCATCCCGGCGCTGCGGCTGGCCGATGCGCTGTCGGTGGCGACGCCGATCGGCCTGGGCCTGGGCCGGGTGGCGAATTTCATCAATGCCGAGCTGTGGGGCCGGCCGACCGACGCGCCCTGGGGCGTGGTCTTTCCCGGCGAGGCGGCGCAGACCTGCCCCGGCATCACCGGCCCCTGCGCCCGCCACCCGAGCCAGCTTTACGAGGCCGGGCTGGAGGGCGTGCTGCTGGCCGGCCTGCTTCTGCTGCTGGTCCGGGCCGGGGGGCTGCGCCGGCCGGGGCAGGCGCTGGGGCTGTTCCTGACCGGCTATGGCCTGTCGCGTTTCGTCGTCGAGTTCTTCCGCCAGGCCGATGCGCAATTCATCACCCCCGACAATCCGCTGGGCCATGTGCTGGGCGGGGCGGTCTGGGGCGTGACCATGGGCCAGCTGCTGTCGCTGCCGATGGTGCTGGTCGGGCTGGCCTTCCTGGCGCGCGCCCGCGCCCGGCCGGCGGTGCCGCAAGGCGCGGCATGACGCCGCTCGGGCGCCTGATCGCCGCGCAGATCCGGCTGTCGGGGCCCATGGCCCTGGACGAATACATGCGGCTTTGCCTGCTCCATCCCCAGCATGGCTATTACGCCACCCGCGACCCCTTCGGCGCGGGCGGCGATTTCACCACCGCACCCGAGATCAGCCAGATCTTCGGCGAGATGATCGGCCTGGCGCTGGCGCAGGCCTGGCTGGACCAGGGCCGTCCCGCGCCTTTTACCTTGGCGGAAATCGGGCCGGGGCGCGGCACGCTGATGGCCGACATCCTGCGTGCCATCCGCATCGTGCCCGGCATGGCCGAGGCGGCACGGGTGGCGCTGGTCGAGGCCTCGCCGCACCTGCGCCGGGTGCAGCGCGACAGGCTGGGCGACATCGCCCATCTGGACGATGTGTCGCAGTTGCCGCAGGCGCCGCTGTTCCTGGTCGCGAACGAGTTCTTCGACGCCCTGCCGATCCGCCAGTTCCAGCGCGGCGCGCAGGGCTGGGCCGAGCGCGTGGTGGCGCTGGATGCCCAGGGCGGGCTGGAGATGGGGCTGGTCCCGGCGGCCGATGCCGCGCTGCCTGCCGCGCCCCAGGGCGTGATCCGCGAAACCTGCCCCGAGGCCCTGCCGATCGTCGCGCAGGTCGCCGGGCGGATCGCCGCGCATGGCGGCTGCGCCATCCTTGTCGACTATGGCGGCTGGGACGGGCAGGGCGACACCTTCCAGGCCCTGCGCCGCCACCGGCCCGAAGATCCGCTGGCCAATCCGGGCGAGGCCGACCTGACCGCGCATGTCGATTTCGCCCCCCTGGCCGCGGCGGCGCGCGGCGCGGGGGCGCGCGTCTCGCGCATGGCGGCGCAGGGCGACTGGCTGAAGCGGCTGGGGATCGAGGCGCGCGCGCAGCGCCTGGCGCGCCTGGGCGATGCGGGTGCGATGGCCGCGCTTCATCGCTTGACCGCGCCCGATGAAATGGGACACTTGTTCAAGGTGCTGGCCTTATGGGCTCGCCATGCGCCCGTCCCCGCCGGATTCGAGCCCCTGGACGACGATGCAGACGACGCTTGAGATCCTGACCCATCCGCTGCTCGCCTCGGTGCGGCATGGCTTCTTCACTCGGCGCGGCGGCGCCTCCTCGGGGCTGTTTTCGGGGCTGAACTGCGGCTACGGCTCCAGCGACCAGGCCGAGATCGTCAGCATCAACCGCGCCCGCGTGGCCGCGGCGATGGGCGTGCCGCCCGCCGGGCTTGCCACCGTGCATCAGGTCCATTCCGCCGAGATCGCGGTGCTGCGCGCCGGCGACGACCCGGCCGCCGTCGCCGGGATGCGCGCCGACGGCATCGTCACCGACCAGCCCGGCGTGGCGCTGGCGGTGCTGACCGCCGATTGCCAGCCGATCCTGCTGGCCGACCCCGAGGCGGGGGTGATCGGCGCCGTCCATGCCGGCTGGCGCGGGGCGCTTTCCGGCGTGATCGAGGCGGCGGTCGGCGCGATGAACGACCTGGGCGCCAGCCGCATCCGCGCGGTGATCGGCCCCACGATCAGCCAGCGCGCCTATGAGGTCGGCGAGGATTTCATGGACGAGTTCCTGGCCGAGGAACCCGGCTATCACCGCTTCTTCGCCGGCGGGCCCAACGGGCGGCCGATGTTCGACCTGCCTTCGTTCGGCCTGATGCGCCTGCGCGAGGCCGGGGTCGAGGCCGAATGGACGCGGCATTGCACCTATTCCGACCCGGACCGCTTCTTTTCCTATCGCCGCAGCACGCATCAGAACCAGGCGGATTACGGCCGGCTGATCTCGGCGATTGCGTTGTAGGGCGCCGGCCAGGGCTGCCCGGGGCGCTGCACCAAGCCGTCGGCTGCGGCCGTCATTCCTCGGGGCGGTATCCGTGCCGGTTGCGCGCCATGGCGATGGCGGTCGAGCGGCGCACCGACCGGGCAAAGGACAGCACCAGCGCCGCGGCCATGACAAAGGCCACCCCGCCCAGCGAGTAGGATAGAAAAATCCAGCCCGGCGACAGCTTGAACCCCGGCGCCGGCCAGGCCGCCCGCAACCCCGGCGAGCATATAAAAGACGACCTCGCCGCCATGGAAGCGGCCGTTTTCCTCGCCCCCCTCGCATCCGTCCCTGACGGGTGCGGCAAAACGGAACCCTTTGCGCATAATGGACAAAAGGGGAGAAGCCCCGTAAGAAATCCAGCTTTCGCTGGAGTAAATCAGGTTGCGAGGTGCCGTGTCAAAAGGGTTCCGTTTTGTCAATGCGTTCGGGGCGGGCGATGCGGCGGGCGAAACGTATCGCACCGGGCCGAACCTGGGGATTTCGCATGAAAATTGGCTATGCACGGGTGTCGACCGAGGACCAGCGGCTGGATCTTCAACTGACGGCGCTGAAACGCGCGGGATGCGTCAAGGTATTCAAGGACCATGGCCTGTCCGGTTCGGCCATGGCCCGGCCGGGGCTAAAGCGGATGCTGGCCTCGTTGCGGTCCGGGCAGACGCTGGTCGTCTGGCGGCTTGACCGGCTGGGCCGGTCGCTGGTCGGCCTGGTCGAGATCGTCGACGAACTGGGCCGGCGGGGCATCGACTTCCAGTCGCTGACCGAAGAGGTGAATACCGCCTCGCCCGGCGGGCGGCTGGTCTTTCACATCATGGCCGCGCTGGCCGAGTTCGAGCGCACCCTGATCAGCGAGCGCACCAAGGCCGGCATGGCCGAGGCACAGCGCCGCGGCAGCCATGTCGGCCGCCCGCCCATCCTGTCCGAACAGCAGGTGGCCGAGGCGATCCGCGCCGTCGAGACCGAGTCGATCAAGAGCATTGCGGCCCGATACGGCATCCACACCCGCACCTTGCAGCGCCAGTTCCGCAAGGTGCAGGGAACCGACCGAACTGCGCAGGAAGCGGCGCCGCCGCGGGGAATTTTCGTGCCCGGCCGGTTGCCCCCGCCTTAGCCGACCATCGCCGCCCGTTCCTCGACGATGCTGAAGGGCACGCCCGGCTCGTCCTTGGCGCAGCGGATCACCAGCGAGGTCTTGACCGAGGCCACGTTCGGCGCCGCCGTCAGCTTCTCGGTCAGGAAGCGCTGGAAGCTGGTCAGGTCGGGCGAGACGCATTTCAGGATGAAGTCGATCTCGCCGTTCAGCATGTGGCATTCGCGGACCAGCGGCCATTCGCAGGCCAGCGCCTCGAAGGCGGAAAGGTCGCGCTCGGACTGGCTCATCAGCCGGACCATGGCAAAGACCTGCACCTCGAAGCCCAGCTCGCGCGCGTCGATGTCGGCATGATAGCCGCGGATATAGCCCATCTCCTCCAGCGCGCGGACGCGGCGCAGGCAGGGCGGGGCGGAAATGCCGACGCGGCGGGCCAGCTCGACATTGGTCATGCGGCCGTCGGCCTGCAACTCTGCCAGAATTTTGCGGTCGATTTCGTCAAGTCTGGCGGCGGTCATCGCATCCCCTGGTTTGCCTTGCGGGCAAAAAACATGCCGGAAACTATCCCGCGGGGCCGGATTGCGCAACATTCTTTCCACCGATGCGCGAAGGGGCCTTATGGATTGCATGCGGGGCCGGCGGTGATTAGCTAAGGCTGCGCCAAGCGAGAGGTTCCCTGCCATGTCCCATGTTCCCGCCGAGATCGCCGCCGATGCCAGCCTGCCCGCCCACAGCCGCGTGCTGATCGTGGGCTCGGGACCGGCCGGCTATACCGCCGCCGTCTATGCCGCGCGCGCGATGCTTTCGCCGGTGCTGATCCAGGGCATGCAGCCGGGCGGCCAGCTGACCATCACCACCGAGGTCGAGAACTGGCCCGGCGAGACCGAGATCCAGGGCCCCGACCTGATGGTCAGGATGGAGGCGCATGCCCGCGCCATGGGCGCGCGCGTCTTCGTCGATACGGTGACGCGGCTGGACCTGGGCCGGCGGCCCTTCGTGGCGGAACTTGATTCGGGCGCGCGCATCACCGCGGATGCGGTGATCCTGGCCACGGGCGCCCAGGCGCGCTGGCTGGGCCTGCCCAGCGAAGAGAAGTTCAAGGGCTTCGGCGTCTCGGCCTGCGCGACCTGCGACGGCTTCTTCTATCGCGGCCGCGAGGTCGCGGTGGTGGGCGGTGGCAATACCGCGGTCGAGGAGGCGCTGTTCCTGACCAATTTCGCCAGCAAGGTGACGCTGGTCCATCGCCGCGACAGCCTGCGGGCCGAAAAGATCCTGCAGGACCGGCTGTTCCGCAATCCCAAGGTCAGCGTGCTGTGGGATCACGAGCTGGTCGAGGTGCAGGGCGAGAGCCAGCCGCCCGGCGTGACCGGCGTCAGGGTGCGCCATGTCCGGCAGGGGACCGAGCAGGTGGTGCCGGCGGACGGCGTCTTCATCGCCATCGGCCATGCGCCGGCCTCGGAACTGGTCAAGGACCAGCTGGAGCTGCATCACGGCGGCTATGTCAAGGTCGAGCCGGGCACGACCCGGACCTCGATCCCCGGCGTCTTTGCCGCCGGCGACCTGACCGACCATGTCTATCGCCAGGCGGTGACCAGCGCCGGCATGGGCTGCATGGCGGCGCTGGACGCCGAGCGCTACCTGGCCGAGCATGACATGGCCGGCGAGCCGAACCCGCACGCGGCCGAGATCCCGGCCTGATGGCCGGGCCCTTGCCGCATCACCAGCCGATCCGCGCGCTTCTGGTCAGCCCCGAGGCCGGGCAGAAGCTGCGGGCCGAGGCGGCGCGCATGGCCGCCTGGGATCTGACGCCCCGGCAATCGGCCGACCTGGGCCTGCTGATCGGCGGCGGCTTCCTTCCGCTGCGGGGCTTTCTGACCCAGGCGGATTACGATTCGGTGCTGGCGGGGATGCGGCTGGCCTCGGGCGCGCTCTGGCCCATGCCGCTGGCGCTGGAGGTCGATGCGGATTTCGCGGCCAGGGTCGAGCCGGGCGAGGACATCGCCCTGCGCGGTCCCGGCGGCGCGGTCATGGCCATCCTGTCGGTTACGGACAAATGGAGCCCGGACGGGGCCGAAGGCGCGGATCTGCCGGGCGCGGCCGGGCCGGTCTGCCTGGGCGGGCCGGTCAAGGGGCTGCAAGTCGAGGGGCTGGAAGGTGCGGGGCTGGAAGGTGCGGGCGACGCCCATCCTGGGCCGAACGCCTGGCGGGCGCGTTTCCGTGCGCAGGGCTGCGAGCGGGTGCTGGCCTGCGATCCCGCCGATGCGGCCGCGGCGGCGCGGCTGGCCGGCGAGCTTGGCGCCGAACTGCTGACGGTCGGGGCCGAGCCGCGCCATGCCGGCCCGCGCGAGGCGCTGTGGCAGGCACTGGTCCGGCGCAATCATGGCGCGACGCATCTGCTGCTGCCCGCCGATCCGGCCGCGCAGGCGCTGCTGCGGCAATACCGGGACGAGATCGGGCTGGAGCTGGTCGAGGCCGGGGACGGCCAGGCGCACAGCCGATAACGGCCCTTGCCGCGCGGCGGGATCGGCATTTCCTGATGATGTCGGAAGGGTGGGTGGCCGCCACACGGGCGGCGCGCATGTCGCCATCGCCGCCGCCTTGCCCGGCGGCGGCATCGGCATCCTGCGGCTTAGTGGACGCTGACCGGGGTCAGTTCATTCTGGCGGGCCAGCAGGAAGGCCAGGCTGCGATCCTTGACCAGGGCCAGCCGCTCTCCATCCGCGCCATGCACGGCGTAAAGCGCCTCGGCGCCGGGCACCTGGCGGCGCACCTCGTCGGGCAGGCTGTCCATCGCGACGCGGCGGATGTAGACGATGTTGCCCGCGCTTTCCGGGCCGAAATCGAATTTCTCGTTCATTTGCGATCCCCTTTCACTTGCGGCTGATCGGTATGGTCTGCACGATGCTGTCGGGCACCGAGCGGCGCAGGTCGATGTTCAGAAGCCCGTTTTCAAGCCCCGCCGACACCACCTCGACCCCGTCCGCCAGCACGAAGCTGCGCTGGAAGGCGCGGGCCGCGATGCCCCGGTGCAGGAAGACGCGGCCTTCCTCGGCCTCGGCCTGGCGGCCGCGAACCACCAGCTGGCGGTCCTCGAGCGTGATCGACAGGTCGTCCTCGGAAAAGCCGGCCACGGCCAGCGTGATGCGAAAGCCGTTCGGCCCCTGGTGTTCGATGTTGTAGGGCGGATAGCCCTCGGCGCCCTTGGCGGCCCGTTCGGCCAGGCGTTCCAACTGATCGAACCCCAGCAGGAACGGATGAGCGGCCAGACTGATCTTGGTCATTCCCAAGCCCTTTGCATCAAAGCGACTGTCGGCCGGACCCCGGAACGGCGATCCGGCAAGACCAATATGTGGACGGAGGCCGCCGGAAACAAGGGTTTGCCGCGTCGCAGCCGCGCGGCGTCACGGCCGCAGGCCGCAGGCGGCCATCGCCGCCCGGATCGCCCGGCCCGAGCCTGCCAGCGGCAGGCTGCCGCGGCC
>NZ_VCBQ01000130.1:0-10927 GCF_006386455.1 Paracoccus sp. FO-3
GACCATGCCGCGCAAGCAGCGGCATACAGCCAAGCGTGTTTTCGACCGTCTGCGCGAGGAATGCGGCTTCACCGGCGGCTACACGATCATCAAGGATTATATCCGGGAACGTGGGCGGCGGGGCCAGGAGGTGTTCGTGCCGCTGGCGCATCCCCCGGGGCACGCGCAGGCCGACTTCGGCGAGGCGCAGGTCCGGATTGGCGGTGTCGAGCAGAAGGCCCACTTCTTCGTGCTGGACCTGCCGCACAGCGATGCGTGCTATGTGCGGGCCTACCCTGCGGCGGTGGCCGAGGCCTGGGTTGACGGCCACATCCATGCCTTTGCCTTTTTTGGGGCAGTCCCTCAGTCGATCGTCTATGACAATGATCGGTGCCTGGTGGCGAAGATCCTGCCGGACGGGACGCGCAAGCGAGCCGCCCTGTTCAGCGGCTTGCTGTCGCATTACCTGATCCGGGATCGCTATGGCCGCCCGGGCAAGGGAAACGACAAGGGTAATGTCGAGGGTTTGGTGGGCTATTCGCGGCGCAACTTCATGGTGCCGATGCCGGAGTTCGCGACCTGGGACGCGTTCAACCTCTGGCTGGAGGAGCAATGCGAGCGGCGTCAGCACGATGTCCTGCGCGGCGAAAGCGAGACGATCGGCGAAAGGCTGCAGCGCGATCTCGCCGCGATGCGCCCGCTCCCGGCGGCGCCCTTCGATGCCTGCGATCAGGCGACCGGCCGCGTGTCGTCGCAATCGCTCGTGCGCTACAAGACCAATGACTACTCGGTGCCGGTCGCTTACGGCCATCAGGATGTCTGGATCCGGGCCTATGTCCATGAGGTGGTGATCGGCTGCCGGAGCGAGGTGATCGCCCGCCACCCCCGGTGCTGGGAACGCGATGAACTCGTCTTCGACCCGCTCCATTATCTTCCGCTGATCGAGCAGAAAATCAATGCGTTGGATCAGGCGGCACCATTGCAGGGCTGGGACCTGCCCGAGGAGTTCGCCACCTTGCGCCGGCTGATGGAGGCACGGATGAACCGGCACGGCCGGCGCGAATATGTCCAGGTCCTGCGGCTTCTGGAAACCTTCGATCTGGCCGATCTGCGGGCTGCCGTGAGGCAGGCGCTGCAGATGGGGGCGATCGGCTTCGATGCGGTGAAGCATCTGCTGTTGTGCCGGGTGGAGCGCCGACCTCCCCGGCTGGATCTGGACTGCTATCCCTACCTGCCCAGGGCCAGGGTCGAGAAGACCGAGGCCCGCTCCTACATGCGGTTGCTGTCTGGCGGTGCGGAGGGCGCGGCATGAACGATGCCCCGGAAATCCTGCTTGCCCATCACCTCAAGGCTCTCAAGCTGCCGACATTCTTGCGCGAGCATCAGAAGCTGGCCAGGCAATGTGCGGCGGAAGGCGTGGATCATGTCCGGTATCTCACTCGGCTGGTCGAGCTGGAACTGATCGACCGGGAAAGGCGGATGGTCGAGCGGCGCATCAAGGCCGCCAGGTTCCCGGCCGTCAAAAGCCTGGACAGCTTCGACTTCACGGCCATCCCGAAGCTCAACAAGATGCAGGTGCTGGAACTGGCCCGGTGCGAATGGATCGAGCGGCGCGAGAATGTCATTTCCCTTGGCCCGTCCGGCACCGGAAAGACCCATGTCGCCCTCGGCCTTGGTCTGGCTGCTTGCCAGAAAGGCCTGTCCGTCGGCTTCACCACCGCCGCGGCCCTGGTCAGCGAGATGATGGAGGCCCGCGACGACCGCCGCCTGCTGCGCTTCCAGAAGCAGATGGCAGGATACAAGCTGCTCATCATCGATGAACTCGGCTTCGTGCCGCTGTCGAAGACNTCCTGATTACCAGCAATCTGCCCTTCGATGAATGGACCGAAACTTTCGGCTCCGAGCGTCTGACCGGCGCGCTGCTCGACCGGCTGACCCACCACGTCACCATCCTCGAGATGAACGGCGAAAGCTACCGCCTCGCCAACAGTCGCGCCAGAAAGGCCGGCTGATCCTCCCCTCGAAAATCGCAGCGCGCGGCTGAGACCCCCGCTCGGGCTACGCCCTCACGGCGGTCTCAGCCGCGCGCAAGGGTGGCCGGCTTTTGCGCCGCCCCGTGGCAGGTTTTTACGCCGCCGTTGACAATCCTCCGCGAATGATCCGTCATCGGTTTCCCATGTTCCGCAATATGGCAAGAGAGGGCGCCCGACGACAAGCAGGACAATGGGCCATCTCATCCTCAAGGCGTCGGCAGGCAGGCTATCGGACAGCTTGCCAGAACAGGAATCGAGACAGTCCTGTCTCCAGTGCATGAATTCTTAACTGATATGCGTTTTCCGATCAAGGGCTGCGAGCATGGCCTGTGCTGTGCCGATATTTCGGGCAATGAGCGCGTCTTTGCGCAGAAGCCATATCATTTATGCATGATCCCTCCCCAACTTTCGATTTGCCCCAAGGGGGGCGGAACCCTTAGCGTTCCAGCTGTCGCATGAAGCTGCGGGACGTGGCTTCCGGACGGCAAACAAGAAAAACGACAGGGAGATGTCATGAAACGGATCAGCGTTCTCGCCATGCTGGCGGCATCTGTGGCTGCCTCGCCGCTTGCCGCACAAGAGACCTTGTATTTCGCGGGCTATTCTGGAGATTTCCAGACGATGTTCGAAAACGAGATCGCGCCCGGCTTCGAGGCGGAGCATGACGTTAATATCGTCTTTGTGCCGGGGAACTCCAGCCAGACGATTGCGAAGCTGCAGGCGCAGAGGAACAATCAGGAAATCAGCGTCGCGCTGGTGGATGACGGGCCGATGCAGATGGCGGTGCAGTTCGGATTGTGCGACATCGTCAGCGATGCCGACGCCTATGCCGATCTCTATGATATGGCAAAGCCGGAAGCCTTCGAGGGCAAGGCGGTGGGCATCGGTCTGGTTGCGACCGGAATCGCCTATAACAAGGAAAAATTCGACGGCCAGGGTTGGGACGCCCCGACCTCGTGGAACGATCTTACGGATGACAGGTTCGACAAGCGGGTGACATCCAACCCGATCAGCGGCACATTTGGTCTGAATTCACTTCTGATGTTCGCCCGCATGAATGGCGGCAGCGAAGAGAATATCCAGCCGGGGATGGATGCGATCCGCGAGAGACTGGCACCGAAAGTGGTCACCTGGTCGTCGTCGAATGCCGAGATGGCGCAGATGTTCCAGAATGGCGATATCGACCTGGGCGTCTGGGGCAGCAATCGCACAGTCGCCCTGAGGAATACCGGTTTTCCCGTGGAATTCGTTTATCCCGACGAGGGTGCGCCCGCCATCATAGCCTCGGCTTGCGCCGTCACGGGCGGCCCGCAGGCCGAACTGGCTCAACAATTGCTGGTTTATCTCGTCTCGCCCGCAGTGCAGCAGAAGCTGGCGACGGAGGGTTTCGGACCCACCAATCGCAAAACCATACTGGACGCCGATATCGCCGAGGACGTTCCTTACGGGGAGGAGAAGTTGTCGAAGATGATTAGCCTAGACTGGGATGTCATCAACGCAAACCGGGCGGAATGGACCAAGGAATGGGCCCGCACCGTTGAATAAGGGGCGGGCCCTGCGCGGTTTCGCCCGCGGCAGCCAGACAACAACCCAAGCCAGGCAGAGATATGAGCACACTCACCCTACGGGGCCTCGCGAAGACCTATGCGCCGAATGTACGGGCCGTCAAGAGCATCGATCTTGAGGTTCAAAGCGGTGAGTTCGTCTCGCTGCTGGGGTCTTCTGGCTGCGGCAAGACCACGACACTTCAGATGGTTGCGGGATTCGTTGCTCCCACAGCCGGGCAGGTTCTGCTGGACGGCAGGGACGTCACCTATCTGGAGCCTGATAAGCGGGACATGGGCGTCGTCTTTCAAAGCTATGCACTGTTTCCACATATGACCGTCACGCAGAACGTGCGCTTCGGCCTTGAGATGCGCAGGCTTCCGCAAAGCGAGATCAAAGAACGGGTCGCCGAGGCGCTGTCGATGGTCCGGCTTGCCGGGCTGGACGACCGCTATCCAAGTGAACTGTCCGGAGGACAACGCCAGCGCGTCGCGATCGCGCGTGTTCTGGCCATTCGTCCGCGCGTCCTGCTGCTGGACGAGCCAATGTCCAATCTGGACGCAAAACTGCGAGGCGAGATGCATGTCGAGCTGCGCGGCCTGCAGAGGCGATTGGGCATTACCACGATCCTCGTCACCCACGATCAGGTCGAGGCGATGACCATGAGCGACAGGATCGCCGTGATGGCGAACGGCACCATTGCCGAGCTTGGCACCCCGCAAGAGGTTTATGACATCCCGGCAACCGAATTCGCCTTCAATTTCCTTGGCCAGTCGAACACGATCACCGGCAAGGTGCTGGGCCATGACGACAGTTTCACGCAAGTGCGCGTCGGGTCGAGCACGATCAACATTCCGCAGCGGAATGCCGGGCTGGCGGGTGACGTGCGGTTCTTTATCCGGCCAGAGCGGCTTATGCTGACATCGCCGGAGACAGGGATCATCACGGGCCGTGTCGCCACGCGGCTTTTCCTTGGCAATACCTGGACCTACGAGATTGACAGCGATCTGGGTCGGCTGCGTGTGATCAGGGTGAACACAAGGGGCGGTCAGCCCGAAGAGGGGGATCAGGTCGGAATCAAATGGAACGAGGCCGACATGCAATCCGCATCCGAGGAAATCGCTCATGTCTGACACATCCGCTAGGACTGGCAGCCAGCCCTGGCTGCTATCCTTTCCATCGATCGCCCTGTTTCTGGGACTTCTGGTGGTGCCGCTGGCACTGACCGCGATTCTGTCCTTCAATGTCTTCGATTCGATGGCAGGAACGCAGGACGAATTCACCGCCGACAATTACATCGAGATACTCACTGATCGGTACTATTACGAGCTGTTCCTGCGGACGGCCCTGATGTCGGGCGGCGTGACGCTGCTGTGCATCCTTGTGGGCGTGCCGGAAACGATCATTCTTTCAAGGATGCAGCCACGCTATCAGGGGATCTTCTTCGTGATGATCCTAGGACCTCTGCTGATATCGGTCGTGGTCCGTACGCTTGGCTGGTCCATCCTGCTGGGGCGCGAGGGGCTGATCAACCGGGCGCTTGTCGAGCTGGGGCTGATCCAGACACCCTTGCAGCTGATGTACTCCATGACCGGCGTGGTGATCGCGCTGACCCATGTGATGCTGCCCTTCATGGTCATTGCCGTCTGGAGCACGCTGCAAAAGCTGGACGGGCAGGTCGCGGACGCCGCCCGTTCGCTTGGTGCGGGATCCTTCACCACTTTCCGGCGGGTGATCCTGCCGCAGCTTCTGCCGGGGGTTCTGTCCGGTTCGATTATTGTCTTCACCCTGTCGGCCTCTGCCTTCGCAACCCCTGCCCTGATCGGTGGGCGCCGTGTGAAGGTCGTGACGACATCGATCTATGACGAATTTCTCAGCACGATGAACTGGCCGCTCGGTGCAGCCATCGCGATCCTGCTGCTGATCGGCATCGCCTGCGTGGTCATGGGCAGTAACCGCATCATTGAGCGCAAATTCAAGCAGGTGTTCTCATGAAAGACAAAGGTCTTGGTTCCAACGGCATCGTTTCCCTCATCTTCCATACGCTGTTCATGATCTTCATCATCGCACCGCTGGCGGTCATCATCCTCGTGTCGTTTTCCGATAAGGGTTATATTTCGATGCCTTTCGATGGCGCGTCCCTGCGCTGGTATCGGGCGATCCTCGATGCGCCGGAATTGATGAACGCGCTCTGGATCTCGATCTGGATCGGGCTTGGTGCGGCGACCGTCGCCTCGCTGGTGGCGGTTCCGGCGGCCATCGCCATCGCGCGATACCGCTTTGCCGGACGCGATGCGCTGATGGCGCTGCTGTTGTCACCCCTGATGATACCGCATGTCGTTCTGGGGGTGGCTTTCCTGCGCTTCTTTTCCCTGATGGGATGGAGCGGGTCGTTCATGGCGCTGTTGCTGGTCCATGCCTTGATCGTCGTTCCCTTCTCGTTGCGGTTGACCCTGGGGGCGATCATTGGGCTTAGCCGTGATGCCGAACTGGCGGCGCGATCCTTGGGGGCGTCGCGGTGGGTCGCCTTCCGGCGCATCCTGCTGCCGCTGATCCTGCCCGGTGTCGCGGGTGGATGGGTGCTGTCGTTCATCCAGAGCTTTGATGAGGTCACGATGACTGTCTTCATCGCGACTCCCGGTATGACCACGCTTCCGGTGGCGCTGTATCATCGCGTCTCGATGCTGACGGACCCGGTGACCACCTCGGTTTCGGCCATCATGATCGTCGGCACGATGGTCATGATGTTCATTCTGGATCGGCTTGTCGGGATCGACAGGGTGCTGATCGGCAAGAAGTAGATCGCTTCAATCAGGGTGATGGGACTGCCGCCGCATTGCGGCGGGCGGGAAAGGCTTGCCCGATGACATTGGCACCGAAAGGCTGGAGAAAATGAGTTCAAATCAAGTGACGGTTGTTGGCGGAGGGCTGGTCGGGGCCGCTATCGCCTACGGGGCGGCCCGTCGCGGATTGTCCGTCAGGGTGCTGGACCAGGGCGATACCGCGTTCCGCGCTTCGCGGGGGAATTTCGGTCTGGTCTGGCTTTCCAGCAAGGGCGGGGGAATGCCGGAATATGCCCGCTGGACGCGGGAGGCGGTTGGCCTTTGGGGTGGCCTCCATCAGGAATTGCTGGATCTGACCGGGGTCGATAGCGGGCTGGTTCAGCAAGGCGGGTTCTGGCTGGGTTTCAGCGATGAGGAAGTGCAGAAACGCGCGGATCTGCTTGCGAAGATCGACCGTGAGGCAGGCGGCATCCCGTTTAGCATGATGGAGCCCGCCGAGATCCGGCAATACCTGCCCGATATCGGCCCGAAGGTGGCGGGCGGCAGTTGGGGCGCGCATGACGGCATGGCAAACCCCTTGTTTCTGCTGCGCGCCCTGCATTCGGGGCTGAAGAAATGTGGCGCAGACATCATTACGGGCGTCGATATCACCGCGATCGAACATGATGCGGCGGCGGGGCGCTTTACCGCGCGAAGCCGCGACGGGCAAAGCTGGATCAGCGACCGGATCGTCATCGCCGCCGGGCTTGGGGTTTCAGATCTGGCCGGGCAGATCGGCATCCACGCGCCGGTCGTGACGACGCGGGGACAGGTGCTGATCACCGAACGTCTGAAGCCGTTCATGGATTATCCGACGAACAAGGCGCGCCAGACCGCGGAAGGGACCGTTCAGATCGGCTCGACGACCGAGGATGTGGGGCTGGACGACGGCACGACGGTCGATAAGATCGAATGGCTGGCCCGGCGGGCCGTGGACACGTTTCCGCATCTGGCCCATGCGCGGCTTGTTCGGGCCTGGGGTGCGCTGCGCCCGCTGACCCCGGATGGTTATCCGATCTATCAGGAATCCGAGACCTGCCCGGGCGCCTTCGCGGTGGTCTGCCATAGCGGCGTCACCCTTGCCGCCATTCACGCCAATATTCTCGGCCCGTGGATGGGCGGGCTGACGGATGCTCCCGCCGGTGTCTCCCGGTTTCGCGGCGCGCGCTTCCTTGGCAAGAACACGAGGTATGCAAGTGACCACTGAGACGCTTTTCGCAATTCCCGCAAGCGCCGGCCGGAAGATGGTCAGAATCGAGTTCGAGGGCGAGACCTTTCAGGTGCCCGAAGGGATCAGCGTGGCCGCCGCGCTGCTGAGCAATGGCCGGGGCGCATTCCGCACCAGCATCGTCGGGGGAGCGCCGCGCGCGCCCTATTGCATGATGGGCATCTGCTTCGAATGTCTGGTCGAGATCGACGGGATCCCTGCGCGGCAAGGCTGCATGACCCCCGTCCGCAGCGGGATGATCATCAGGCGCCAGCCGGGGGCGCCGTCCCTGAAGGCGCTGGCTTCGGGAGGCAGGAATGAACACTGAGACAACCGACCTGATCGTTATCGGCTCCGGTCCCGCCGGGATGGCCGCCGCCGCCGAGGCCCGCGCGCTCGGCATGTCGGTCTGCGTGCTGGACGAGCAGGGTGCGATCGGCGGGCAGATCTATCGGCGCATCGAGGATACGCCCGAGGCGCTTCAGATGATCCTCGGCAAGGATTACGCTGCGGGCAGCGCGCTGGCAGATGAGTTCCGGCGCAGCGGCGCGGATTACCGTCCCGGCGCGACCGTCTGGAACCTGTCCGGGGACGGGGTGGTCGATTATGTGGCCAATGGCGGATCGCGGACGATCTCGGCCACCAACGTGCTGATTGCGACCGGCGCGATGGAGCGTCCTTTCCCGATTCCGGGCTGGACCTTGCCCGGCGTGATGGGGGCCGGGGCGGCGCAGATCATGCTCAAGGGCGCGGATGCACGACCTTCTGGTCCCGTGGTGCTGGCCGGATGCGGGCCGCTTCTTTACCTGCTGGCCTGGCAATATCTGCGTGCGGGGGTGCAGCTTGCAGGATTGGTCGACACGACGCCATTTTCGGCCTATGTCGCGGCCCTTGGTAAAATTCAGGGCGCGGTGCGGGGGCGAAAGGACCTGATCAAGGGGCTTGGCCTCGTATCGCAGGTGCGGCTTGCGCGTGTGCCCGTCTATTCCGGCGCGAAAAGCCTTGAGATCCTGGGCCGGGACATGGCCGAGGGCATCCGCTTCCAGCACAAGGGGAAATCCCGCGAAATTGCCGCCGGACTGGTCCTGCTGCATCAGGGCGTGGTGCCGAACACGCAACTGAGTTGGTCGCTGCGCGCCCGCCATGGTTGGGATGCCGGACAGTTGTGCTGGACACCCGTGACGGACGAGGTGGGCCGCCTTGGCCAGACCGCTGTCTATGTCGCGGGAGATAGCCGGGGGATCGTGGGCGCAATTGCCTCGGGGGTGCAGGGACGGCTTGCAGCACTCGCAATGCATGAACGCTCCGGTGGCCAGGTGCCGCCCGGACGCAGGGCCGGGCTTGAGCGGCAACTTGCGCGGTATGTCTCTCTCCGCCCGTTTCTGGACAGGCTTTACCGGCCACTGGACGAACACCGCATCCCTGCCGACGATGTTATCGTCTGCCGCTGCGAAGAGGTCACGGCCGGGGATCTGCGCAGCTATGTCGATCTGGGCTGTCTGGGGCCGAACCAGGCCAAAAGCTTTGGCCGCTGCGGCATGGGCCCCTGTCAGGGGCGCCTGTGCGGACTGACCGTGACCGAAGTGATCGCCGCCGCCCGCAAGGCTGCGCCGGAGGAGGTCGGCTATTATCGTATCCGCCCCCCCATCAAGCCGATTCATCTCGGCAGTTTTTCCTGATGCTCTGATCCCCAAGAAAGGTTAAAAACATGAGCCATATCAACCGCATCGAAACCGATCCGCGCCGCAGCAGGGCCGTCGTCTACAACGGCATGGTTTTCGTCGGCGGCATGACCGCCGATGACCGCAGCCTCGACATTGCCGGGCAGACCAGACAGACGCTGGAAAAGATCGAGGCTTATCTTGCGAAGGCCGGAACCGACAAAAGCAGGGTGCTGACCGCACAGATCTGGATCAAGGACCTGGACCGGGATTTCGCGGCGATGAATGAGGTCTGGAATGCTTGGACCGCGCCGGATGCGGCCCCCACGCGGGCGACAGCGCAATGCGAGATGGGCGCATCCGATATTCTGGTCGAGATCATTGTGACCGCTGCGGTCGCAGGCTAAGCTCTCCATAATAGCGGAACCGGTGAGCCTGATGCCGCAGCTTCTCGATCAGGATCGCCTGCGCCCTGACCTCAGCCAAGAGCCGTGCGGTGATGGTGCCAGGGAATGTCCATGGCTGACGATTCAGTCAGCCATGCCCGGGTAGCGCCTTCGTATACGGCGCGCAGACGCAGGCGGATCTTTTGTGTGTCCCTGATGGTCAGTGGGTGCAGGCCGTCGATCAGCAGCGCCAATTGCAGGTTGTCTGGGCTGACCGGTCTCGCGTCCACCATTCGACCGCTGCAGGGGAGTCGATCCAGGAGATAGTGCCGATGCCCGCTATACGGCGTAGTCGGTCGTCGGGGTGTTTCGGATGCGATCTTGGAAGATGGAATTTTCGAACCGTAATGCTCATGCGGCCAAGGATCCTGCCGGCTGCCAGCCACCTTGATGCAAAGGCAAGTATTTCTGGAATCGCGCCCCCGCAACCACTGAAACCAACACCCCCGAGCGGATCCCGCCGGGAGTTTTGTTTTTTGTGCCGGTCTTTCCCTCCTGACGCGCCACCCATTCCAGAATGGTCGCCAGATCGCCGTGCAGGCGGGCGTAAACCTCGCCGCGGCTCGGGCCGGGGGTGAGGACGATCTTCTCGATCAGCACCCGCATCGGTGCAGCAGCCTCCTGCCGCTCCTCGGGCTGGTTCAGGGCCTCGATCAGCCGGGCGATCTTTCTGGCATAGAGCGTGGCCGCATTCGGCAGCATGTCGGGCACGTCGCGCGGCGCCTCGGCGAGCAGGGCGGCCAGTTCCTGCTTGCGGGCTTCCAGCCCACTCATCTTCTCCTTCATCGACGGATGATACATGCCGTCGGCGATTGCCTCGACGATCTGGGCGATCTGCTTCTCGATCCTGCCGAGTTCGTTCTCCCATCCGGCGGTGTTGGCGCGATGCTCGCGGTTGAGCCGGTTCAGCTCCTCGGCATAGCTGCGCACTGCTGCCTCGGCCGCCTCCGGCGTCATCAGCCGGTCTTTCAGCCCGGCCAGAACCCGGTCCTCCAGCACCTCGCGCGGGATCGTGCGGTTGTTGGTGCAGGTGCCCTTGGTGCTTTAGGTCGAGCAGGCGAAGCGGCCGGAGCCGCGAATGGCGTAAGGCCCGCCGCAGCAGCCGCAGAACACCAGACCCGAGAGCAGGGTCTTCGGCCGATGGGTGCCGTTCAGCCGGTTCTCCCGGAAATGCCGGCGGATGCCCTCGCCGACATTGTGACCTGCCCCCCCCCGGAAGTTCCCTCGCCGTGAT
>NZ_VCBQ01000131.1:0-10861 GCF_006386455.1 Paracoccus sp. FO-3
GGACTAATTTCGCACCGCCATTCTCACATGAACGAGTTTGTCTCGATCATTGCATTTGCGCGGCCCTGCCGCACAGCGGTGATCTGTTCGGCATTGTTCGCCAGCGACAGGTTCTTGCAGCCTTCGGACCAACCGTTACAGGCTGCCAGATAGGCGGTTTCAGGCAGAGTTCCGCGAACCAATGCGACGGATTTGCCCTTGAGTTCGTCAAAGCCAGAGATCCTGTTGGCGCTGCCTGTCACGACAACCAGCTTGCCGACGTTATAGGGGTCGGTGAAAGTCACGGTCTTGGCGCGCTCCAGGGTGGGGGTAGTGCCACCAACGACGATGTCCACCGTTCCCGAAACCAAGGCCGGCACCCGCTGCGGCGCCTGGGTCTCGACAATTTCGGGCTTGACGCCCAGTTGCGCGGCAATGTCATTGCAGGTCTCGACATCGAAGCCGGCCGGGTTGCCCGAGGCGTCACGATAGCCTAAAGGCGGGAAATCAAGCATCACACCACAGCGCAGCGCGCCGCTGGAAACGATATCATCCAGCTTGTCCGCCAATGCCGGGGTCCCCACTAGGAAAAGCGGAAGCGCCGCGATGCCAAGCACTGTGCAAACTTGACGAAATTGAAAAAATTTCTCTTTATTTTTCATTATTTTAATCATTCCACACTCCCTCTTGATCGCGACCACCACAGATGATTCTGAATCGCAATGTTGCGATAGAAAACGTTTTCTTCACTTAGGTCAATACTTCACAATTGGACGCATGCCATATGTTCCCAACCCACCAATCCCGGTCATGCCTTCGAGGGACAGGCCGTCGCGCTGGGTTCGGCGATCTGCATGACTGGCTGCGATCCGAACGCGCCCGGATGTCGAAGCACAACCCCATCGCCAAGGCCATCACTACATGCTCGAGGAAGACGGCCGCTGGGACGCCTTCACATGCTTCCTCGACGATGGTCGCATCTGCCTTACCAACAATGCCGCCGAACAGGCCCTGCGCGGTATCGCCCTCGGCAGGAAAGCCAGGCTCTTTGCCGGTTCGCCCCGCGGTAGCGACCGCGCCGCCTTCATGTATTCCCTGATCGGCACCGCCAAATAAGCGACGTCGATCCCCAGGCCTGGCTCGCCGATGTGCTCGCGCGACTGCCCGACACACCCCTGTCCCGCCTGCCAGAATTACTGCCCTGGAACTGAAAGGGCGGCCCTGCCGCAAAAGCTGCGTAACAATGGCCTACGCCGGATGCATACGCTTGATCCAGTCGGCTCCACCATAAGCGACCGTATGGATGAGAACCTCCCGCGTCATCATCGACCTTGAAAACAACCACTCCGTTGCCAGCCGCAGAAACTTCCCGAAGCCCAAGCTGCAAGCCGAAACAGCGCATGTCGGGAAACTGCCCCCCTAGACAGGCAATCCTCGCAGACGGCCACGAGAGATCCGCGAGGCATAGGGCGCTGACCTCTCAAGAAGGGAGGAGTTGCCGCCCGGCAGGCCCAGCCGCCCTGCTACGCGGTTTCGGATCGCGGAAGCAGGAAACGCCGGACCCGTCTCACCCACAAGGCCATTCCAACAGGCATCCTGCCTGTTGCCGGCCCTGACCGGCAAGCAGCGAGAAGACTCCGTCCCCGCGACACGGCAGATGGGACGTGCCCCACCCCCCCGCAAGCGCAAAGGGACAAAGCCGCCCGGCATAGAACAGCCCATAGGCCCCGGCATGGGAAAGGCGGCCAGGACCGCCGGCCAGGGGCGGCGGCGCGTCACGTCCCGGGCTATTCCGGCACGAGATGGCCGTCGGCGGGCGACCAGGACAGATGGAAGGAGCGGCCCACGGCCAGCGGAAGATCAGCCAGTTCTTCATGCGATTTCTGCACCCGTATTTCCTGTCCCGCGCCGGTTTCGAAATAGATGGTGGCGGTGGCGCCGATGAATTCCTCGCCGATCATGCGCGCCTCGATCGTGTTCACGGCGTCCGACGGCGGCTGGAAATGGATCTGCATCTTGGTATCCAGCACGATCAGGCTGGCCGCCTGCCCCGGCGTTGCCGCCCGCCCGCCCCCGGCAAGGACGAAATCGCCGCTGGGGGTGGCGATGGCTGCGCGGCCGCCCGCGTCGCGCGTCAGCTGGCCGGGGAAGATGTTGGACGAGCCCAGGAAATCGGCGACGAAGCGCGTGCGCGGCGTGCGATAGATCTCTTGCGGGGTGCCGATCTGCTCGATCTTGCCGCGGCTCATGATGACGACGCGGTCGGCCATCGAAAAGGCCTCGGACTGGCTGTGCGTGACATAGACGAAGGTGATGCCGGTCTCGCGCTGCAGGTTCTTCAGTACCGATTGCATCCTGACCTTCAGCGCCGCGTCCAGCGCCGACAAGGGCTCGTCCAGCAGCAGGATCTCGGGCTCGACCACCAGCGAGCGCGCCAAGGCGACACGCTGGCGCTGGCCGCCGGACAACTGGGCGATGTTGCGGTCGGCGAATTCGGCGATCTGCATGCGCTCCAGCCATTGCTCGGCCCGCCGCCGGCGCTCGGCACGGCCTATGCCGCGCATCTTCAGCGCAAACTCGACATTCTCGATCACGTTCAGGAACGGAAACAGCGCCAGGCTCTGCCAGACCATCGGCGTGTCGCGGCTCCAGCTCGGCAGGTCGTTGATGGCTTGGCCCGCCAGGCGGATCACGCCCTCGCTAGGCGCCTCCAGCCCGGCCAGCATGCGCAACGTCGTGGTCTTGCCGCAGCCCGACGAGCCCATGATGGCCAGGAATTCGCCCTTGTGGATCTGCAGGTCCATCTTTTGCACGGCGACATAGCTGCCGAAACGCTTGGCGACGCCCTCGAAGGAAACCAGGGGTTCTTGCATCGGATTCATTCCTTGTCGGTTGCGGGGCCGCGCCCCGACAGCAGCAGCTGCGCCAGGATCACGAGGGTCATCGAAGTCACGAAGACGAAGGTGCCGATGGCATTGATGCGCGGGCTGACCTGGCCCTGCAGGAAACCCAGCACCTTGACCGGCAGCGTCTCGTTCAGGCCGGACACGAACCAGGCGATGGCGAATTCGTCGAAGGAGACCGCCATGGTGATGAACAGCGCCCCCAGGATCGCCGGCCGGGTGAAGGGGATGATGACATGGCGCATCGTCGCCCATTCCGAGGCGCCGAGGTTCCAGGCCGCCGGCTCCAGCGAGGGGTCCATCTGCGACAGCCGCAACCGGATCACCGCCATGGCGAAGGGGGCGCAGATCACCACATGGGCGATGATGACCGACAGCGCATTGCCCGACAGGTCGATGCGCGACAGGTAAGCCAGCATCGCCAGCCCCATGATCACCACCGGGATCGTGGGCGGCAGCAGCGCCAGCGCCAGGTAGACCTGCTTGCCGAAGAACCGATAGCGGTAATCCGTATAGGCCGCCCCGAACCCCAGCGCGGTCGAGATCATCCCCACCGCCGCGCCGACCCCCAGCGTGTTGCGCAGCCCCTCCCAGACCAGCGGGTCCGCGGCGACGGCGCGATACCATTCCGTCGAGAAATGCCCCAGCGGGATCGACGGGAAACGGTCCGAGTTGAAGGAAAACACGAAGCTGGCAAGGATCGGCGCAAAGACGAACAGATAGGCCAGGATCACGTAGAGCTTGAGCGCCGCGTCGATCAGCGGATTGCGGTTCAGTTCGTTCTGTTCGTTCATTTCGTGCAACCCCTCATTTCGTGCGCCCCTTGTAGGCGAAGCGGACGGCCAGGAAGGCCACGACCATCAGCGTCGCGATCATGGTCAGCGCGATCACCGCCGCGCGGGGCCATTGCTGGCCGGACTTGGTGGTGTCGGTGATCAGGATGGACAGCGTGGTCGGATCGCCCCCACCCAGATAGATCGGGCTGACGAAATCGCCAAAGCACAGGATGAAGCTGAACAGCGCCGCGATCACCAGCCCGACCCGCGCCGAGGGGATGACCACCGCAAACACCGTGCGCAGCCTGCCGCAGCGCATGTTATGCGCCGCCTCGATCAGCGTGCGGTCGACAAAGACCAGGCTGAACAGCTGCAGCAGCACGACCAGCGGAAAGCCAAGCGTCATGTAGCCCAGCATGGTCGCGCCGATGGTGTTCAGCAGCCGGAAGGGGCCCAGCCCGATCCAGCCCAGCATGACGTTGATGATGCCGACATCCGACAGGAAGACCTGCCAGGAATAGACCCGCACCAGATAGCTGGTGAAGAAGGGGATCACCATCAGGAACACCGCCCAGCGGCGCGCGGCGGGCGACAGCTTGAAGGCGATGGCATAGGCGCAGGGAAAGGCCAGCGCGCTGGTCAGCGCCGCGGCGCCGGCCGCCATGGCCAGCGTGGTGGCATAAGCCTGCCAAAAGACGGGGCGGCCGAACATCGTCACCCAGTTCACCGTGTCGAACCCCGCCTCCAGGCGGAAATTGCGCACGGTCCAGAAGCTGAGCGCGACCAGGAAGACCAGCGGGAAGACGAAGAACAGAAGCTGCCAGATCAGCAGCGGCAGAGAGAAAGTCAGTCCGTAAAGCGAGACGGGACGTCGCATCTAGCAAGCTCCGGCGGGGGACGGGCGGCGCGGCCGGCGCGCTGCACCGGCCACCTCGGGCTCAGGCGCTCTTGTAGTCCGACCAGAAGTCGTTCCACTCTTCCAGCGATTGCTGCACCGGAAGCTGGCGATACTTGATGCGCCCCGAGCGGATCAGGTCCATGACGTTGCTTTCCCCCGGCACCATGCCCTGGCGCCGGGCCTCGTCGGGATTTTCCGCGTTCAGCACCTCCCAGCCCTTCTGGCTGGGAATCAGGCAGGGATAGGCCGCCATCTGCGCCGATTTCGACTGCCCCTTGGCCGAGGTGATGTATTGGATCCATTTCTTCGCCAGATCTGCCTTGGACGAACCCTTGCCGATCGAGAAGCTTTCGGTGAACTGCAAGCCGCCCTGCTCGGGGATGATCGAGCGAACCTTGGCGCCGTTTCGCTCCAGCGTGCCGGTGATCCAGTCGCCGATCCCGGCGAAGGCCAGCATCTGGCCGTTGTTCAGTGACGAGAAGGTGCCGCCATAGTCGAAGAAACCGCCGATCTGCGGGCGCAGGGTCATGGTCTTTTCCTTGACCGCATCCCAGGCCGCCCCGTCGATGTCATAGGGGCTGGCATTGCCGTTGAGCAGGCTCATCTGGCCAAGGTTCGGCAGGTGCCAGTCGAAATGCCCGACCTTGCCCTTCAGCGCCGGATCCCAGAGCACGTCATAGGTCGAAGCCTGCGCCTCGGTCAGCGCGTCGGTGTTGTAGGCCACGCCCAGGAAGCCGAAGCGGGTGATGACGGAATACAGCGTGTCGCCGTCCCAATGGCCGGGGAACTTCTGGAATTCCGGGAAGAACTCGTCGAAGGGATAGTCGGCCGGGTCCAGCGCCTCGATATAGCCGGCCGCGTTCAGCTGCTGGACATATTCCGCATCGGACAGGATCACGTCGAAGGTGCCGGGCGGGCTTTGCGAGATCAGCCCCAGCATGTTGTCGCCGCCGGTATAGTATTTCGGCACGAACTTGACGTTGTTCTCGGCCTCGAACTCGGCCACGATGTCGGGCTCGGCATGGCCGTACCAGGCCAGCATGGTCAGCTGCGTCGGCGCGGCGAATGCCCGGCGCGACAGCATCGGCGTGGCCAGCGCCGCCGCACCCATCGCCAGCACCCCTCGGCGCGACAGCGCGGGGCGCGCGCCCCGATCATCCTGTGTCATCTCATCACCCTGTCTGATTGTTCTGATTGTTTGCTATGGACAGGCTAGGAGAAGGCGGCATCCATGCAAAATCGGTTCTTCCAATCCTGACATTTGCAGGCGTTATGGCCCCGGTTTCACACGGAAACCGCATGGATGCCCGATC
Source organism: Paracoccus sp. FO-3 (assembly GCF_006386455.1). Classification (NCBI taxonomy): domain Bacteria; kingdom Pseudomonadati; phylum Pseudomonadota; class Alphaproteobacteria; order Rhodobacterales; family Paracoccaceae; genus Paracoccus; species Paracoccus sp. FO-3. The sequence continues at coordinate 5,870 of NZ_VCBQ01000131.1, forward strand.
CCACGCTGTCTAGGTCGGCCACCAGATCGCTGACCAGCTGCAACCCCGCCGCCGACAGGCGCGGATGCTTGTAGAACAGCCCGACCCGCAAGGGCTCCAGCGCCGGGAATCCCTCGGCCTCGGTCAGGATGCGCATGCCGGGCAGCATGGTGGCGCGGGTCAGGGCGGTCACGCAAAGCCCGTTCCTGACCGCGTTCTGCAAGCCCGAGATGCCTGGCCCGGTATACACGATGCGCCAGCGCCGCTCGACGGCGTCCAGCGCCTGGATCATGCGGGCGCGATAGTCACAGCCCTCGGGATGGGCGCCCAGCGGCACCGGCGCATGGGCGGCCGGATGGAAGTCCTCGGCCGCGGCCCAGATCGGCTGCTCGGTCCACATGCGCGAAAGATAGGGCATGCGCGCCGTCGGCATCACCGCCACGATGATGTCCAGGTCGTCCGAGCGCAGGTGCTGGTGCAATTCGCGGGACAGGTCGCAATGCACCTCCAGCTCGACCTCGGCATGGTCGCGGATATAGCGGGTCAGCGTGCCTTGCAGGAACGCCACCGCATAATCGGTCGGCAGGCCGATGCGCAACACGCCGGTCTTGTCCGAGCGGTGGAAATAGCTGACCGCCTCGTCGTTGATGCGCAGCATCTCGCGGGCATAGCTCAGCAGCGCCTCGCCCGCCGGGGTGGGCAGGATGTTGCGGCCCTCCTGCGTCAAGAGCGGCGCACGCACCAGCTCCTCCAGCCGGCGGATCTGCAGCGAGATCGCCGGCTGGCTGCGCCCCAGCGCCGCGCCTGCCCGCGAATGGCCGCCCAGTTCCACCACGGCGATGAAGCTGCGCAACAGATCGGTCGGAAGATTGGTGATCCCAGCCATGGATTTGCCCCCGCAATGCAAGGATTGCGACTATATATTTCATTTATATTCAAGGCGAAACTCTAATTCCGGCATCCCCCTTTCCCAAGAAGGTGCATCATGCCGAAGAAGACAGCATTCGCGTCCGAGCTTGCCTGGCCCGACTACCACGCCGCGGTAAGGGACGGCGCCACGCCCATCCTGATCCCCATCGGCTCGATGGAGCAGCACGGCCATCACATGCCCTTGCATGTCGATGTGCTGTTGCCGACTGAATTCGCCCGCCGCGCCGCGCTGGACATCGGCGGGCTGGTGGCGCCCCCCTTTACCTATGGCTACAAGTCGCATCAGAAATCCGGCGGCGGCAACCACCTGCCCGGCACCACCAGCCTGGACGGCGCCACGCTGGTCGCGGCCTTGCGCGACGTGATCAAGGAATTCGCCCGCCATGGCGTGCGCCGGATCTGCATGGTGAACGGGCATTTCGAGAATTCCTGGTTCATCATCGAGGGCATCGACCTGGCCCTGCGCGAATTGCGCTGGGACGGCATCCGCGACATGAAGATCGTGGTGCTGTCCTATTGGGATTTCGTCGGCGAAGCGGACATCGCCCGGCTTTACCCCGACGGCTTTCCCGGCTGGGATCTGGAGCATGGCGGCGTGCTGGAGACATCGCTGATGCTGGCGCTCTACCCGCAATTCGTGGACCTGTCGCGGGCGGTGGATGTCGAGCCGGCCAGCTTCCCGCCCTATGACGTCTACCCGGTCAAGCCGGAATGGACGCCCGCACCGGGCACGCTTTCCTCGCCCAAGGACGCCTCGGCCGAAAAGGGCGAGTTGCTGCTCGAGGTCTGCACCAAAGGCATCGTCGCCGCGCTGCGGGCCGAGTTCGGCACCTGACCAAGGCGGAAGGGGCCCGCAATCGCGGGCCCGCCCCTTTCCTGCCCGCAGCCGGGTCAATTGCGGATGATGTTATGCTCGGGACCAAAGGGGAATCCGGTGATGTTCTCGGCCCCGTCCTCGGTCACGATCAGGATGTCATGCTCGCGATAGCCACCGGCGCCGGGCGCGCCCTCGGGCAGCATGACCATCGGCTCCATGCTGACCACCATGCCGGGCTTCAGCTCGGTCTCGATGTCCTCGCGCAGCTCGACCCCCGCCTCGCGGCCGTAATAATGGCAAAGCACGCCGAAGCTATGGCCATAGCCGAAGCTGCGGTATTTCAGAAGATCCCATTGCCGATACATGTCGTTCAGTTCCAGCGCGATCTCGTTGCATTTCGCGCCGGGCTTGATCAGCTCCAGCCCGCGGCGATGCACGGCCACGTTCTTTTCCCAGATGTCCAGGCTCGCATCGTCCACGCTGTCGCAAAACAGCGTGCGTTCCAGCGCGGTGTAATAGCCGAAGATCATCGGGAAGCAGTTCAGCGACAGGATCTCGCCGGACTTGATCTTCTTGTTCGTCACCGGATTATGCGCGCCGTCGGTGTTGAGGCCCGACTGGAACCAGGTCCAGGTGTCCATCAGTTCGACGAAGGGAAAGGAGGCGGCGATCTCGCGGATCATGGCATTGGTCGAGGCGATGGCGACCTCGTGCTCGGGCACGCCCGCCTTGACCGCCGCGGCCACCGCCGCGCCGCCCACGTCGCAGATGCGGGCGCCCTCGCGGATCAGCTTGTGTTCCTCGGCCGACTTGATCGAGCGCATCCACATCGAGGGCTGGCCGACATCGACGAACTCCACCCCCGGCAGCGCCGCTTCCAGCTGGCGGCGGAAGTCCAGGTTGACGTGGTCGAACTCGATCCCCAGCCGCTTGACGCCGGGGGTCAGCTGCCGCACCGCACGATAGAAATTGTCGCGCCGCCAGTCGGTATAGGTGACGTTGTTGCCGAAGCTGCGCCGCCAGGGCTGGCCGCCGTCGATGCCGGCGCTGATCGTCGTCGCCGCATCCTGGGTAATGACCATGCCGTATTTGCGGCCGAAATAGCAGTAGAGCCAGCCCGAGTAATAGTTGATGCAATGATACGAGGTGAACAGCGTCGCATCGACGCCGTTCTCGGCCATCCAGCGGCGCATGTCGTCCTGGCGCCGCTGCATCTCGGCATCCGAGAAGGGGGAATAATCCTTCTCGCCATTGTGCCATTCCATGACATGAAGCATGTCGTCGGTCATCGGATCCGTCCTCCATCGGTTTGCTGGGGACGAGGCTATCCGCCGCTGCAGCGGGACTAAAATTTGTTTTGATAATCCCAGGATTTGGACGAATGAGGGGCTGCGCCAGTGAACCGCGCCGGATTTGCCGGAGGCGCCAACTCCTGAGTAGGAACTGTGTTTTAGGCGATTGCGTCTCGGTAGTCCGTTCCGGTTCTCATCATCGCGTTGAGCACAGTCAGGAATTTACGCACGCAAGCGACGATGACGAGCTTCCTGGCCTTTCCGGACGCAAGGAAGTGCTCTTTGAAGGCGTGGAACCCGCGGGTCGAACCTGCTGGCGGTGAGTGCTGCTAGATAGAGAGCCGGCCTGATCGCAGCACGTCCACCCCATATACTGCGTTTACCGCGGCGGTGTCCCAACTCATTGGCATGTGGTGCGAGTCCGACAAGGGCCGCGATCCGTCGTCGATCGAGTTGACCAAGTTCAGGGATGGAGCATCATGAGCAAGACGACGAGCAAGTTTTCCCCTGAAGTGCGCGGACGTGCCGTGCGGCTGGTTCTCGACAACGAGGCCCAGCATCCATCGCGCTGGCAGGCGATCATGTCGATTGCAGCGAAGATCGGCTGCTCGGCGCAGACGTTGAACGACTGGGTCAAGAAGGCAGAGGTGGACAGCGGAAGGCACAGGGATCCCGACCGAGATGGCCGCGAAGCTGAAGGCCCTGGAGCGCGAGAACCGCGAGCTGCGGCAAGCCAACGAGATCCTGCGCAAGGCGAGCGCGTATTTTGCCATGGCGGAGCTCGACCGCCGGTTGAAGTGATGGTGTCGTTCATTGATACGCTTCGGGAAACACACCGGGTCGAGCCGATCTGCAGCGTGCTGCCGATCGCCCCGTCCACCTATTACGATCATCTGGCGAAGCGGGCTGACCCGGCGCTGCAGTCGGACCGCGCACGCCGCGACGAGGCTTTGCGGCCGGCCGCGCGCACTCTTGCACCGCCATTGGCCGCGCTGGCTGGGTTGGCAGGAAGGCAGTCACCCCCGATCCTGCCGCGAGGATAGCGAGGCCGATGATCAGAAAGCCTGCGGTCGGATCCGTCTCACGGATTGGTTGGGCAAAGAGGCCCGACAAAACAACCCCGCTGATCGCAAAGGCAGCCATCGCCAGCCCGAGACCCAGGCTCCGAACTCTGGTGGGTAGCCGGGTCACCAATGCGAGCGCCAGCCCATAGCCGAGTCCCGCTCCCAGCCCGAACAGCATACCATAGCCAGTCAGCAGCGCCGCGTAGCCTCCGTCGAAGGCAAAGAGAAGATGCCCGCCGCCTGCGAAGCCGAAGGCAAGCAGCGAAAAGGCTCGGAATCTCAATGCCGCGAGCAGCCGATCATGCACCATCATGCCGAGAGTAAAGGTGACGAGTGCCAACGCAGGAATCAGGCTAAGCGCTGAACGCGGCGCCCCGAGCGCAGCCTCAAGCGACAGGAGAAACAGGCTCCAGACATAGAGAAGCCCCATTACCGCATTGGTCAGACAAGCCAGGATAAGCAGGCGTAGCGTCATGCTGGACTGTCTTCTCACTTCGGGATTACCCATGACCTTGGTTCCGAATGCCTTGGAAGGAAGATGCTCCGGGTATCCATGCAGATCAAAGGGCTACTCAACCTGGCGGTGAATGGGACTCTTTCGACAGAGCTGCCCGCAGGGCCGCAGGGATCGGACAGCTCCGGCGGCTTTTTGGGTGTATAAAGACCTCGACCACCTCACAGATGGCCAGTTCATCACCGCCCGCTTCACGCATAGTAAAGGTCAGGCCAACAGATTTGTTGCCAACCTTGCTCACCTGCGCCTCAATGCGGACTACGCTGCCGGCGGGAATTTCCTGGCGGAAACTGATCTTCACCTCCAACGTGACCGGCATCGGACTGTCAGAGTCAGGCCGGAAGCCAAGGCCGCTCCAAAACACGAAGGTCGCGTCGTCGAAGGCGGCCGCGTAAT
>NZ_VCBQ01000132.1:0-10751 GCF_006386455.1 Paracoccus sp. FO-3
GCGGGAAGGCCATGTCCGGGGCGCCGAGATGCAGCGGCATGAAATAGTTGCCGAAACCGCCAAACAGGGCCGGGATGACCACGAAGAACATCATCAGCACCCCATGATAGGTGATCATGACGTTCCAAAGATGCCCGTTCGGCGTGCATTCCGCCGAGGCGTCGGCGATGAGGCGCGCGCCCTCGACGCACATGTATTGCACGCCGGGATGCTGCNTTCCATCCGCATATAGACGGTGAAGCAGACCGAGATCAGACCGACGATGCCGGCCGTGAACAGGTAAAGGATACCGATATCCTTGTGGTTTGTTGACATGAACCAGCGGGTGAAGAACCCGCGGGTGTCATGATGGTCACCGTGGCCGTGAACGGCTGCGTCTGCCATGCGTGGACTCCCTAGACATGCGGCTGGCCGGCCCAAGGGCCAGCGGACTCGCTAAGTTTCTAGCCCACATTCCTACCCCTCGCAATGCGAAGAAGGGACTAAAAGTCGCGCCCCTGCGCGGTTTTGCCGCAGGCAGGGGCGCGCCGTTCCGGGGGTCGCCGGTCAGTTCGCGGCGCCTTCGGCGGGGGCCGCCTCGGCACCCGCATCGGGCGAGTGCTGGGCCAGGAAGGCGACCACGTCGGCCTGGTTCTTGCCGAGCTTGAAGGTCATCTTGGTCTTGGCGGCCGAATCGCCGGTCTTCTCGACCAGCCAGGGCTTGGGATCGGTGACGTATTCGATCAGGTCGGCCTGGGACCAGACCATGTCGGGGTTCTTTTCCGCCACTTCAAGGATGCCGTCGCCGTATTTGAAGCCTTCGACCGAGGCGATCTTGCGGCCGACGACGCCGTAGAGGTTCGGCCCGGTCTTGCCGCCCTTGACGATGTCGGTGCCGTCCGGTGCCTGGACCATGTGGCAGGCCTTGCACTTGTTGAATTCCTTCTCGCCTTTGGCGGCGTCGCCTTCCTGGGCCACGGCGGGCAGGGCGAGGGACAGGGCGGCGAGAGTGGCATAGATGCTGATCTTCATCGCGTTTCCTCTTGGGTAATCGCTTTTTCCGGGGGAGCGGACCTCTCCGCCTCCCGCCTTGACAGGGCTATCATGCGTCAAGCCGTCCGAACACCGGAAAAAGGTCGCAGGACCGTGAAGGGTGAATATGTCGCAGGGCGAAAATCAGCCGCCGAGCGGGGGGAAATTGCGCGCGAAGCTGCGGCGCAGCGCCAGGTCCAGGTCGTCCATGCCGACGGGCAGGCCCATGTCCACCAGGCTGGTCACGCCATGGCCCTGGATGCCGCAGGGCACGATGCCGGCGTAATGGCCCAGGTCCGGCTCGACGTTGATCGAAATGCCGTGGAAGCTGACCCAGCGGCGCAGCTTGACGCCGATGGCGGCGATCTTGTCCTCGCGCATCGAGCCGTCGGGCAGCGGCGCCTTGTCGGGGCGCGCGATCCAGACGCCGACGCGGCCGTCGCGGATCTCGCCCTTGAGGTTGAACTCGGCCAGCGCGTCGATGACCCAGGATTCCAGGGCCTTGACGAAGGCGCGCACGTCGCGGCCGCGGCGGTTCAGGTCCAGCATGACATAGACCACGCGCTGGCCCGGCCCGTGATAGGTGTATTGCCCGCCGCGGCCGACGGCATGCACCGGAAAGCGCGCCTCGAGCAGGTCGGCCGCGCGCGCCGAGGTGCCGGCGGTGTAGAGCGGCGGGTGCTCGACCAGCCAGACCAGCTCGTCCGCCCGGCCCTCGGCGACGGCGGCGGCGCGCGCCTCCATGAAGGCGACGGCTTCCAGATAATCGGTGAGGCCGGGGGCGGTGATCCATTCGGTCATGGGCGGTGAGATATTCCCGGCCGCGGGCCGTCGCAAGGGGGCGGGGGCGGTTCCGGCGGATCGGTTCGCGGTGGGGGCTGTCTGCCCCCACGCCCCCGAGGGTATTTCTGCAACGAAGAAGCGGGGCAGATGACGAATCCGCGGGCCGGATCATGAATCCGATGCAAGATCATTGTGCGGATGTTGAATTTCACTAAATGCCTGTCTGCGGCTATACAGCACATTTGATGAAACGCGCGGACCCTGGACCATGACCTTGCCCCTTTCCCCCGTCTTCGACGCCCTGCGCGCGGCTGCGCGCGAACGCATCCTGATCCTCGACGGCGCGATGGGGACGCAGATCCAGCAGCTTGGCCTGAAGGAGGCGGATTTCGCCGGCCATGGCACAGGCTGCGCCTGCGGCTGCCATCCGCCGGCGCCGGGCGAGCATCCGCAGCAGGGCAACAACGACCTGCTGAACCTGACCCAGCCCAAGGCGATCGAGGAGATCCACTATCGCTATGCCAAGGCGGGCGCGGATATCGTCGAGACCAACACCTTTTCCTCGACCACCATCGCGCAGGCCGACTATGGCATGCAGGCGGCGGTCTATGACCTGAACCTGCACGGCGCCCGCATCGCGCGGCAGGCGCTCGACCGCGCCACGGCCGAGGACGGGCGGGTGCGCTGGGTTGCCGGCGCGCTGGGGCCGACCAACCGCACCGCCTCGATCAGCCCGGACGTGAACAATCCCGGCTACCGCGCCGTCACCTTCGACGAGCTGCGCATCGCCTATGCCGAGCAGATCCGCGGGCTGATCGACGGCGGCGCCGACCTGATCCTGATCGAGACCATCTTCGACACGCTGAACGCCAAGGCCGCGATCTTCGCCTGCGAGGAGGTGTTCGAGGAAAAGGGCCAGCGCCTGCCGGTGATGATCTCGGGCACCATCACCGACCTTTCCGGCCGCACGCTGTCGGGCCAGACGCCGACCGCCTTCTGGCATTCCATGTCCCATGCCGCGCCGATCACCGTGGGCCTGAACTGCGCGCTTGGCGCCGCCGCCATGCGCCCGCACCTGGCCGAGCTTTCCGCCGTCGCCGACACGCTGATCTGCGCCTATCCCAACGCCGGCCTGCCCAACGAGATGGGCCAGTATGACGAATCGCCCGAGGAGATGGCGGCGCAGGTCGCCGAGTTCGCCCGCGAGGGGCTGGTGAACGTGGTGGGCGGCTGCTGCGGCTCGACGCCCGAGCATATCGCCGCCATCGCCCGCGCCGTGGCCGAGCTGCCGCCGCGCGAGATCCCCGAGATCGAGCCGCGCCTGCGCCTGTCGGGGCTGGAGCCCTTCGTCAAGACCGACGACATCCCCTTCATGAACGTGGGCGAGCGGACGAACGTCACCGGCTCGGCCCGGTTCCGCAAGCTCATCACCAATGGCGACTATGCCGCCGCGCTGGACGTGGCCCGCGACCAGGTGGAAAACGGCGCCCAGATCATCGACGTCAACATGGACGAGGGGCTGATCGATTCGAAGCAGGCGATGATCGACTACCTGAACCTGATCGCCGCCGAGCCCGACATCGCCCGCGTGCCGGTGATGATCGACAGCTCCAAATGGGAGGTGATCGAGGCCGGGCTGAAATGCGTCCAGGGCAAGGCGATCGTGAACTCGATCTCGCTGAAAGAGGGCGAGGAGAGCTTCCTGACCCAGGCCCGGCTTTGCCGCCGCTATGGCGCGGCCGTGGTGGTGATGGCCTTTGACGAAACCGGCCAGGCCGATACCGAGAACCGCAAGGTCGAGATCTGCTCGCGCGCCTATGACCTGTTGGTCAACAAGGTCGGCTTTCCGCCCCAGGACATCATCTTCGACCCGAACATCTTTGCCGTGGCGACCGGGATCGAGGAGCATGACAATTACGGCGTCGATTTCATCGGCGCGACCCGGCGCATCACCCAGGCCCTGCCGCATGTGCATGTCTCGGGCGGGGTCTCGAACCTTTCCTTCAGCTTCCGCGGCAACGAGCCGGTGCGCGAGGCGATGCATGCCGTGTTCCTGTATCACGCCATCCAGGCGGGGATGGACATGGGCATCGTCAACGCGGGCCAGCTTGCGGTCTATGACCAGATCGACGAGGGCCTGCGCGAGGCCTGCGAGGACGTGGTGCTGAACCGCAAGCCCAAGGCCGGCGGCACGGCGACCGAAAACATGCTGGAGATCGCCGAGCGGTTCCGCGGCGAAGGCGGGGCCAAGGCGCGCGAAAAGGATCTGACCTGGCGCACATGGCCGGTCGAGAAGCGGCTGGAGCACGCCCTGGTCAACGGCATCACCGAATATATCGACGAGGACACCGAGCAGGCGCGACTGAATGCCGAACGCCCGCTGCATGTGATCGAAGGCCCGCTGATGGCGGGGATGAACGTCGTCGGCGACCTGTTCGGCGCCGGCAAGATGTTCCTGCCGCAGGTGGTGAAATCGGCCCGGGTGATGAAGCAGGCGGTGGCGCATCTGCTGCCCTATATGGAGGCCGAGAAGGCCGCGGCGGGCGGCGCGGGCGGTTCCTCCAGCGCCGGCAAGGTGCTGATGGCGACGGTCAAGGGCGATGTCCACGACATCGGCAAGAACATCGTCGGCGTCGTGCTGGCCTGCAACAATTACGAGATCATCGACCTGGGCGTGATGGTGCCCGCGACCAAGATCCTGGAAACCGCCAAGGCCGAGAAGGTGGACATCATCGGCCTGTCCGGCCTCATCACCCCGTCCCTGGACGAGATGGTGCATGTCGCGAGCGAGATGGAGCGCGAGGGTTTCGACATTCCGCTGCTGATCGGCGGGGCGACCACGAGCCGCGTGCATACGGCGGTCAAGATCCATCCGCGCTATGCGAAGGGGCAGGCGGTCTATGTCACCGATGCCAGCCGCGCGGTGGGGGTGGTGGGCAGCCTGCTCTCGGGCCAGAAGAACGCCTATGTCGAGACTATCCGTGCCGAATACATGGATGTGGCCAACAAGCACGCCCGCGCCGAGGCGGAAAAGAAACGCCTGCCGCTGGCCGTCGCCCGCGACAATGCGCTGCGGGTCGACTGGTCGGGGTTCGAGGCCAAGGCGCCCGAGTTCCTGGGCCCGCGCGTGATCGAGGATTTCGACCTTGCCGAGATCGCGCGCTATATCGACTGGACCCCGTTCTTCCAGACCTGGGAGCTGAAGGGCGTCTATCCGCGCATCCTGGAGGACGCAAAGCAGGGCGAGGTGGCGCGCCAGCTTTTCGCCGATGCGCAGGCCATGCTGCGGCGCATCATCGACGAGCAATGGTTCCGGCCGCGGGCGGTCGTCGGCTTCTGGCCGGCGAACCGGGTCGGCGACGACATCCGGCTTTTCACCGGCGAGGACCGGGCGGCGGAACTGGCGACGCTGCACACGCTGCGCCAGCAGGTCAGCAAGCGCGACGGCCGCCCGAACGTGGCGCTGGCCGATTTCGTCGCCCCCGAGGGGTATCGCGACTATGTCGGCGGCTTCGTGGTGACGGCGGGCGGCGAAGAGCAGCAGATCGCCGAGCGCTTCAAGGCCGCGCATGACGATTTCTCGGCCATCCTGGTGCAGGCCTTGGCCGACCGTTTCGCCGAGGCGCTGGCCGAGATGATGCACGAGCGGGTGCGCCGGCAATACTGGGGCTATTCCGACGAAAGCTTCGCCCCCGAGGAACTGATCGCCGAGCCCTACAAGGGCATCCGCCCGGCGCCCGGCTATCCCGCCCAGCCCGACCACACCGAAAAGGTCACGCTGTTCAGGCTGCTGGACGCGACTGCGGCGACCGGGGTCGAGCTGACCGAGTCGATGGCGATGTGGCCAGGCGCTTCGGTCTCGGGCCTCTATATCGGCCATCCCGAGGCCTATTACTTCGGCGTCGCCAAGGTCGAGCATGACCAGGTCCTGGACTATGCCGACCGCAAGGGGATGGCGGTGCGCGAGGTCGAGCGCTGGCTGGCGCCGATCCTGAACTACACCCCGCAGGCGGCGGTCGCGGCCGAGTGAAAAAAATTCGCGCGGCGGGTGAAAAAAATGCCCTTTTCATCCGCCGCGCAAGCGTCTATGAGACGCGAGCCTACGAAAGTGCGGTCGTGGCGGAATTGGTAGACGCGCAGCGTTGAGGTCGCTGTTCCTTAACCGGAGTGGAAGTTCGAGTCTTCTCGACCGCACCATTTTCATCCCCTGAAAATCTGGAAGAAACCGTCGCGGCATCTTGGCGATTCATGGTTGGCGTGTCACCGCCTAGCCTTGGCTCAAGGCCGCCCTGGTCCGCCAAGCGGCGCCAGCCGGGGTGAGAGGCCAGCCATCTGCCGTGATGCATACTTACGCAAAATGGATAATAATGCCGCTTTCTCTGTCGGAAAGCGCCTTATCTCTTGGCGTATTTCTGCGCTTTTCGGGCATTTTCATCGGCCGGATACCCTCTTTCACCTTGGAAAATACGGGGTGATGGCAGGGTTTCCATGAAATACTGTCGAAACGCTCGGCTACCGAGGAATATCTTGTAGTCAGACAAAATAGACAATAAAGCCTTCTCACTTTGTTGAGAGGTTTCCCATGATCGGACGTGTTTTTGCGCTTTGCGCGGCCTTTTCTCTGGCAGGCTGCGCCACCATCACCCGCGGGACGAAGGACGTGCTTGTCGTCAATTCGACCCCCGGCGGGGCCCAGGTCAGGCTCAGCGACGGGCAGACCTGCGAGAATACCCCCTGCAGCTTCAAGGTTCCGCGCAAGTCGGAGCTGAACGTCGCGGTGACGAAGGACCGCTGCAAGCCGCAGCAGGTCCGCGTGACCAACCGCGTGGCCGGCGGCGGCGGCGCGGCGATGGCCGGCAACGTGCTGGTCGGCGGGATCATCGGCGCGGGCGTCGACGCCTCTTCGGGGGCGATGCTGGAACTGGTGCCGAACCCGGTCAACGTGCAGCTTGAATGCCGCTGAGCCCTCGGCCCGGCGGATGCGCGAGGCCCGCCGGACATCGGCGGGCTTTTTCATGCGCCGCGCGCGGACCCGCAAGGGTGGGCTTGTCGTCGCAGCCCGGTCCTTTCGCGAAGCGGCGGGGGAAATCACGCGCCCCAGGGGCCTGCCCAGCGGGACGGCCGGCTTTTCCGGCGTTTCGCGGCGGGTTTGCTGTTCCCTTCGCCGCCCGCTTGCGCCTAGTCTCTGCCCGAAGAAGGGGAGAGTTTCCATGTCCGAGAATTGGGGTTTCGACACCACCGCCATCCATGCAGGCAGCGCGCCCGACCCGGCGACCGGGGCGCGGCAGGTGCCGATCTATCAGACCACGGCCTATGTCTTTCAGGACGCCGCCCATGCCGCGCGGCTCTTTGGCCTGCAAGAGGTCGGCTATATCTATTCCCGCCTGACCAACCCCACCGTCGCCGCGCTGCAGGCGCGGGTGGCCGAGCTGGAGGGCGGGGCCGGCGCGGTCTGCTGTTCCTCGGGGCATGCGGCGCAGATCATGGCGCTGTTCCCGCTGATGGGGCCGGGCCGGAACCTGATCGCCTCGACCCGGCTTTACGGCGGCACCATCACCCAGTTCAGCCAGACCATCAAGCGTTTCGGCTGGTCGTGCAAGTTCGTGGACCTGGACGACCTGGACGCGCTGCGCGCCGCCATCGACGACGACACCCGCGCCATCTTCTGCGAATCGATCAGCAATCCGGGCGGCTATGTCACCGACATCCCGGCGGTGGCCAAGGTCGCGGAGCAGGCCGGCCTGCCGCTGATCGTCGACAACACCCTGGCCACGCCCTGGCTGTGCAAGCCCATCGAGCTGGGCGCGACGCTGGTGGTCCACAGCCTGACCAAATACATGACCGGCAACGGCACGGTGACAGGCGGGGCCATCGTCGATTCGGGCCGGTTCGACTGGTCGGCCTCGGACAAGTTCCCCAGCCTGTCCCAGCCCGAGCCCGCCTATCACGGGCTGAAGTTCCACGAAACCTTCGGCGCGCTGGCCTATACCTTCCACGGCATCGCCATCGGGCTGCGCGACCTGGGCATGACCATGAACCCGCAGGCCGCGCATTACACGCTGATGGGGATCGAGACCCTGGGCCTGCGCATGGCCCGCCATGTCGAGAACGCGCTCGAGGTCGCGGAATGGCTGGAAAACGATCCGCGCGTGACCTCGGTCACCTATGCCGGCCTTGCCTCGTCGCCCTGGAACGAGACGGCGCGGCGGGTCTATCCCAAGGGGGCGGGGGCGCTGTTCACCTTTGCGATCAAGGGGGGCTACGACGCGGCGGTGAAGCTGGTGGATAACCTCAAGCTCTTCAGCCATGTGGCGAACCTGGGCGATGCGCGCTCGCTGGTGATCCATTCCGCCTCGACCACGCACAGCCAGCTGACCGACGAGCAGAAGATCGCGGCCGGCGCCGGGCCGGACGTGGTGCGGCTTTCGATTTGGATCGAGGACGCGGCCGACATCATCGCCGACCTGGACCAGGCGCTGGCGGCTGCCACGGCCTGAACCGGAAAGGGCGGCGCATCGTTGCGCCGCCCGTCGGGGGATCAGTTCGCCGGAGCCTCGACCGGGGGCTCCTCGGGTGCGATTTCGCCCTCGGGTGTGATTTCACCTTCGGGCGGCTCGCCGCCTTGCGGCGCATCGGCCGGGCGCATGGCGAAGACCGCGGTGACATCGGCGCTGACGGCCAGCTCGCCCGCCTCGATGGGCGTATCGGCCGAGCCGGCCGCTTGGGCGCGCATGGCCATCATCGGGCGCGGCCCGCCGCCCGTCGGTGCCTCGGAAAGCGAGATCAGCCGGCCAAGCCGCATCCCCGCCGCCTCGGCCATCACCTCGGCGCGGCGGCGCGCCTCGGCCACGGCCTCGCTGCGGGCCTGGTCTTCGGCCTCGGCCATGTCCTCGCGCGAAAACGCGATGCCGCTGATCTCGTTGGCGCCCGAGGCGACCAGCTTGTCCAGCACCGCGCCCAGCCCGGCGATGTCGCGCACCCGCACGGTCACGCTGTTCTGCGCGCCATAGCCGGTCAGCTTCGGCGGCTGGCCCTGGTCCGAGTAATCCATGACCGGCGACAGGTTCAGCCCCGAGGTCTGGATGTCGCGCGCCTCGATCCCCTCGGCCTTCAGCGTCTCGATGACCTTGGCCTGCTGCTCGGCGTTCTGCGTCATCGCCTCGGCCGCGGTGGCGGCGCGGGTGCTGACGCCCAGGGTGATCGTGGCCATGTCGGGCTGGATCGTGGCATGGCCGGTGCCGGTCACGGTCAGCTTGGCGAAGGGGGCTGCATGTTTCATCATGTGATGTCCCATCTGCGCGGGCGGCGGCGGCGCGTCGGCCGGGGCGGTCTGGGCCAGCAGCGGGCCGGCGCCCAGAACGATCAGCGTCGTGGCGGCCAGCAGGGGTCGGAATCGGGGCATCGGGTCTTACTCCTTGGCGCATCGGGTGCTTTGCCCTTGCGCGGTTGTCTTCACGAGCCCCCATAACGCCGCAAATGCGTTCCGGGATGCGTCACAATCCGGTGTTCGGCTTTTCACGGATCGCGTTCTGGGCTAGTTCAGAACCATCAATCACGAAGATGCGTCCGGGACAGCCCAGGGCGCCCGGAACCGAAAGCAAAGCCTGTCGATGTCGCTTGATTCCGTCACCGAATACGCACTCTCCTTCAGCGAGGATGCCGTGCATCTGGAACGTCGCGAGCGGGGCCCGCAGGGGCAGGACGGCGTCGCGCCGGGGGCTTGGCGGCATCTGGGCTCGGTCGATTTCGCCTCGCCCGACTTTCACGACGCGCTGGCGCGGCTGCGCGCCATGGCCACCGGGGACGAGGCGGTGCTGCCCGTCGTGCTGATCATTCCCGACGACCAGATCCTCTACACGACGCTGACGGTCGCGCCGGGTGCGGATCGCGACCATGCGGTGGGCCGCGCGCTGGACGGGCTGACCCCCTATGCGATCGAGGATCTGGCCTTCGACTGGCAGGGCGAGGGCGACAGCGTCCGCGTCGCCGCCGTGGCCCGCCAGACCCTGCGCGAGGCCGGCGATTTCGCCCGGCAATACGGGTTCGATGGGCGGGGATACTGCGCCGCGCCGGCCGCGGGACTTTATCCGGGCGAGCCGGTCTTCGTGCTGGAGGCGGCGCCGCGCAGCCGCCCGCAGGTCGATCCGGCGCAGGCCGGCGTGACGGCCTCGGCGCTGCTGATCGAGGAAGAGCCGGCCGAAACCCAGGACGCGCTGGATCTCGACGGCGATGGTTCCGAGGCGCCGGAGGATGCGGCGGAAAATGCGCCCCAGCCGGCGGCTGACGGGGAGGCTGGCGACGATCCGGCCCCGCAGGCGGAGCCGGGCGAGAGGGTCGGGTTTTCCGAGGAAGCTGCGGTATTCATCGGAAATAACATCGAAAAATCCGAGGAATCTGAGGGGGCTGATCCGGCCTCGACCCCTGAGGAGGCTGCCCCAGCGGAAAACGATGTTTCCGAGGCGCTCGAAGCGGCAGAGCCGGACCAGCCTGACGCGGCTGCGCCGGAGGCCGGACCCGACGCGCGGCCCGAAGCCGTGCCGCAGGCCGGCGCCGCGCTGAACCCGCGGGCCCGCGCCGTGCATGAACGCGCGGCCGATGCCCGTCGTGCCCCCCGACCGGCGGGCGCCGCCCCGGTTCAGCCCCGCCGTCCCGGCGAACGGGGCGGGCTTGCCGGGCTGATCGCCATGCTGGGCGCGCTGGTCGTCGGGCTGATCCTGATCTGGGCCTTCCTGGTGCCGGACCGGCAGGAAGCGCAGCTTGCCGCAGCCGCCCCGGCCGAGCAGGTGCCGGCGGCCGCCGCCCCGGCCGAAGCCGAACCCGCGCCGGAACCCGCACTGGAACCCACGCCCGCACCGACCGCTTCTCCGTCGGCCGCGACCGAGCCTGCCCCGGCAGAGGCTGCGCCTGAGCCAGCGTCCCAGCCCGCGCCTGCCCCGGCGCCGGAGCAGCGCGCAGCG
>NZ_VCBQ01000133.1:0-10550 GCF_006386455.1 Paracoccus sp. FO-3
GCCGCTGCTGGCCGCGCGGCTGCTGCGCGAGCATCCCGGTGCCCTGCGGATCGAGACCACCATCGACGCGCGCCTGCAACGCCGGGCCGAGGCGTTGGCCGCGCGCGCCGTGCAGGGCGCCGGGCGGCGGCTGTCGGCGGCCGTGGTGCTGGCCGACCACCGGACGGGCGAGATCCTGGCCGAGGTCGGCGCCGCGGATTGGACCGACGGTGCATCGGCCGGCTTCGTCGACATGGCGCGGGCCTGGCGCAGCCCCGGCTCGACGCTGAAGCCCTTTGTCTACGGGCTGGCCTTCGACGACGGGCTCGCGCATCCCGAAACGCTGATCGAGGACCGCCCGACCGCCTTCGGCCGCTGGCAGCCGCAGAATTTCGACCGTCATTTCCGCGGCACCGTCAGCCTGCGCAATGCGCTGATCTGGTCGCTGAACATCCCGGTGGTGAAGCTGGCCGAGGCGGTGGGGCCGAACCGCATCGCCCAGGCCCTGCGCCGCGGCGGGATCGAACTGCGCCTGACAGGCGAGGCGCCGGGGCTGGCCATCGTGCTGGGCGGCGCCGGCGTCACGCTGGAGGGGCTGGCCGAGGGCTATGGCGCGCTGGCCCGCGGCGGGCGGGGCATCGGCCTGTCGCCTTTGCCGGGCGGGGGCACGGAACGGGCGGCGCCGATGTTCGGCCCGGTCGGGGCCTGGCAGGTCGGGCATATCCTGGGCCAGAACCCGGCTCCGCACGGCACGCGGCTGCGGCCGCTGGCCTACAAGACCGGCACCTCCTACGGGCATCGCGACGCGCTGGCGGTGGGCTTCGACGGCGCGCATGTCGCCGCGGTCTGGCTGGGCCGGCCGGACGGGACGCCCGTGCCCGGCGCGTTTGGCGGCGAGCTGGCGGCGCCGGTGCTGTTCGACCTCTTCGACGCGCTGCCCGCGGTGGCGCTGCNAACAGCGCCCTGCCCCTGCCCTTGCGCCGCTTTGCCCCGCCGGGACGGGCCAGCGCCCTGGCGGCGGGCCCCGCCGCCCCCGATGCGCTGCGCCTGACCTACCCGCCCGACGGGGCCGAGATCGACGCGCGGGGGCCGCTGACCGCCAAGGCGCGGGGCGGGCGTGGGCCCTGGACCTTCCTGGTGAACGGGGCGCCCGCCGCCGTCGCACAGCCGCAGCCGGTGGCCAGCCTGCCCCATCCCGGCCCCGGCTTTGCCGAATTGACGGTGCTGGATGCCGATGGCGCCTCGGCCAGTGCGGCAATCCGGCTGCACTGAGACAATTTGCGCGCTTCGTGATTCGCTTGACCTTTTCTTGGCCGGGATTTGCGACATATTCGCACCATGCTGCGCATCACCGACCAGATCGCCATCGAGGAATGGGAACTGTCCGAACAGTTCACCCGGTCCCAGGGACCGGGCGGGCAGAACGTGAACAAGGTCGAGACCGCCGTCGAGCTGCGATTCGAGGCCGAGCGGTCGCCGCACCTGTCGCCGCCGGTCAAGGCGCGGCTGAAGCGCCTGGCCGGGCGGCGCTGGACGCAGGACGGCGCCCTGCTGATCCGGGCCGAGGAGACCCGCAGCCAGGCCCGCAACCGCGAGCTTGCGCGCGAGCGGCTGGCCGAGCTGATCCGCCAGGCGCTGGTCGCGCCGCGCAAGCGCATCCCGACCCGGCCGACGCTGGGCAGCCAGCGCCGCCGCCTGGCCGCCAAGACCCAGCGCGGCGAGGTCAAGGCCGGGCGCGGCCGCATCCGCGACGCGGAGGATCCGGCATGATCGTCCAGTT
Source organism: Paracoccus sp. FO-3 (assembly GCF_006386455.1). Taxonomy (NCBI): domain Bacteria; kingdom Pseudomonadati; phylum Pseudomonadota; class Alphaproteobacteria; order Rhodobacterales; family Paracoccaceae; genus Paracoccus; species Paracoccus sp. FO-3. Next base: position 1,760 of record NZ_VCBQ01000133.1, read on the forward strand.
CCGCGATAGGCTGGCGCGGCTGATCGGCCGCCGCCCGCCCGACATGCAGGTCGCGGCGCTGTGCCTGAACCAAGCGACCGGCGAGGTGCTTTTGGTGACGAGCCGCGGCACCGGGCGCTGGATCGTGCCCAAGGGCTGGCCCATGCCCGGCCGCAGCCTGGCCGATGCCGCCCGGCAGGAGGCCTGGGAGGAGGCCGGCGTCAAGGGCCGCGTCGCCGAGGCCGAGATCGGCCGCTATCACTATGACAAGGACCAGGACCGCGGCTTCGCCATCCCGGTCGAGGTGCGGGTCTTTCCGCTTTACGTCGAGGGGCTGGACGAGGATTTCCCCGAGGCGCATGAGCGCAGGCGCCGCTGGTTCGCGCCCGAGGACGCAGCCCGCATGGTGGCCGAGACCGGGCTGAAGCAGATCCTGCGCCGCCTGCCCGCCCAGCGGCGGCACCCCCCGGAATGAGACGCGAACCCCGCGAATACCGCACGCTCGACAAGGATCTGAGCCGCGTCACCAATGCCGAGCGCGCGGTGCTGCATTCGGCCCGGCCGCTGATGCGGCTGGGGCTGGCGCTGATCTTCATCGCCGCGGCCAGCTATGTCGGCACCGGGTTCTTCGCCGACCAGCCGGCCATCGGCATCCTGGCGGCCGGCCTGGCGGTCGCGGCCTATCTGGCGCTGTCGATCGGCGGCAACGACGTGGCCAACGCGCTGGGGCCGGCGGTGGGCGCGGGGGCCATCGGCATGACCGCGGGCCTCATGCTCGTCGCGGGGATGGAGGTTCTGGGCGCGGTCATCGCCGGCAGCGCCGTCACCGCCACGCTGACCGAGGGGCTGGTCGGCAGCACCCTGGGCGAGGGGGAGGCGACGGCGCGGATGATGCTGGCGGCGCTGCTGGCGGCGGGCAGCTGGATCAGCCTTGCCACCTGGCTCGACGCGCCGGTCAGCACCACGCATTCCGTGGTCGGCGCCATCGCCGGCGCGGGAATGGCGACCTTTGGCCTGGGCGCAGTGAACTGGCCGGCGATGGGGATGATCGCCTTTGGCTGGATCGTCTCGCCGCTGGTTTCGGGCCTGGCGGCGGCGGGGCTGATGGCGCTGCTGCGCGCGCTGGTGCTGGACCGCAAGGATCGCGTCGCCGCCGCCCGCACCTGGATGCCGGTGGTGGTCGGGCTGGCCTCGGCCATGCTGGCGGGGGTGGCGGAGCTGGCCTGGCACGGCTCGGGCCTGGCGGCGAATGCGGGCCTGGCCCTGGCCTGCGGCGCGCTCGGCTGGGCCTATACCCGGCGGCGCATCGACCGGCAGTCGCGCGGCGAGGCCGGCGGGCGTCTGGCGATGAAGCAATTGCTGGCGGTGCCGCTGATCGCCGCGGCGCTGGTCATGGGCTTTGCGCATGGCGCCAACGACACCTCGAACGTGGCCGCGCCGCTGACCATCATCCTCGACAGCCTGTCGGCCGGGGGGGACGACGATCTGCGCGCCCGGCTGGTGCTGCTGCTGGGGGGCCTGGGCATCGCGCTGGGGATCCTGCTTTTCGGGCGGCGGCTGGTGCATATGGTCGGCAGCCGCATCACCCGGCTGAACGCGTCGCGCGCGCTTTGCGTCTCGCTGGCGACGGCGGCGACGGTGCTGGGGGCCTCGCTTCTGGGCCTGCCGCTTTCGACCACGCATGTCGCGGTGGGGGGCGTGTTCGGCGTCGGCTTCTATCGCGAATGGCGCGACCGCCGGCTGGCGGCCAGCCACGCCCCCCTGCCCGCCGAGGAGCGCCGGCGCCGCCACCTGGTGCGCCGGTCCTACATGCGGATGATCCTGGGCGCCTGGCTGGTGACGGTGCCCGCGACCGCCGCGCTGGCGGCCGCGCTGGTCTGGATCGGCGGGTTCTAGGGCCGACGCTTTCCGGGAAAACCATCCGCGCCTGATCCGGGCCACGGCCCTGCTCCCGTGGGCGCGATCCGCGGCCAATCGGCCGCCCTTGCCGTCCGCGTGCGCACTCATCAGGCCCGGCGCAGCCCGGCCTCGCCCGCCGCGCGGGTCTGGGACAGCGTGGCGCCGGTGCTCAGCGCCTCGGGGTCCAGCGCCAGCTCCAGCACCGCCAGGGTGCCGGCGGCCTGGGCGCGGGCGAAGGCCTCGGCGAAATCCTCCTGCCGCTCGACCCGCTCGCCATGGCCGCCATAGGCGCGGGCCAGGGCGGCGAAATCGGGATTGGCCAGCGCCGTGCCCGAGACGCGGCCGGGATAGCTGCGCTCCTGATGCATGCGGATGGTGCCGTAATGGCCGTTGTTGGCCACGATGACGATGACGGCAGCGCCATGCTGGGCGGCGGTGGAAAGCTCGTTCACCGTCATCTGCAGGCAGCCGTCGCCGGCCATGCAGACCACGCTGCGGCCGGGATGTTCCAGCTTGGCGGCGATGGCGGCGGGCAGGCCGTAGCCCATCGAGCCCGAGGTCGGCGCCAGCTGCGTGCCGAAGCGGCGGAAGCGGTAATAGCGATGGATGAAGGCCGCGTAGTTCCCGGCGCCATTGGTGACGATCGCATCCGGCGGCAGGTGGTCCGAGAGCCAGCGCGCCACCGCCTCCATCCGCACCGCGCCGGGGGTGGAGCGGGGCTGCTGCCACGCCTCGTAGCCCGCGCGCAGCCCGGCGGTCCAATCGTCCCAGCGCCGCGGCGCGGGCAAGGCGGCCAGCGCCGCCACCACCGCGCGCGGATCGGCGACCAGCCCCGGATCGGGCCGCCACAGATGCCCCAGCTCGTCGGGCGAGGGGTGGACGTGGATCACCCGCGCATGCGGGCGCACCGGGTCCATCAGCTCGTAGCCGCGCGTCAGCGTGTCGCCCAGCCGCGAGCCCAGGGACAGCACGCAATCCGCCTGCGACAGCGCCTGCCCCAGCGCCGGGTTCATGCCGACGCCCAGGTCGCCGACATAGTTCGGATGCGCATTGTCCATATGCCCCTGCCGGCGGAAGGGCACCGCGACCGGCAGGCCCCAGCCTGCGGCAAAGCGCGCCAGGTCGTCGGCGGCCGCCTGCGACCACAGCGTGCCGCCGGGCACGACCAGCGGCCGCTCGGCCCCGGCCAGCGCCTGGGCGATGGCCTTGATCGATTCCGCGGCGACGGCGGAAAGCGGCGGGGCCGGCGGGGCCAGGTCCGGCACCTCGGCGCGGGCTGAAAGCATGTCCTCGGGCAGCGCCAGCACCACCGGGCCGGGCCGGCCCGACATGGCCAGGTGAAAGGCGCGCGAGACATATTCCGGGATGCGCTCGGTCTGGTCGATCTCGGCCACCCATTTCGCCAGCGGGCCGAACATGGCGCGATAATCGACCTCCTGGAAGGCGTCGCGGTCGCGGTCGGCGCGGGCGATCTGGCCGACGAACAGGATCATCGGCGTCGAATCCTGCCGCGCCACATGCACCCCGGCGCTGGCGTTGGTGGCACCGGGACCGCGGGTGACGAAGGCCACGCCCGGCCGCCCGGTCAGCTTGCCATGCGCCTCGGCCATCATCGCCGCACCGCCCTCGTGCCGGCAGGTGACGTTCTGGATGCCGGATGCGTAAAGCCCGTCCAGCGCCGCCAGGAAGCTTTCGCCGGGGACCGAGAACACCCGCCCGACCCCGTTCGCCTTCAACGCATCGACCAGAATCTGCCCGCCATGCCGCATCGCCGCCGTCTCCCTGCTTTTCTTTGCGGCCAGTCTGGGCCAGCTTGCGCGGGACTGGCAAGATGGTGCCGGTCCATCGAGGTCGATCATGCCGCAATCGGTTCTTTTCGTCTGCCTGGGCAATATCTGCCGCTCGCCCCTGGCCGAGGCCGCGCTGCGCGCCGCGGCCGAAGCCGCGGGGGCGCGGCTGCTGGTCGACTCGGCCGGGACCGGCGACTGGCACCTGGGCCGCGCGCCCGACCGCCGGGCGCAGGCAGTGGCGGCACGGGCCGGCATCGACATATCGAACCTACGCGCCCGGCAGGTCGGGCCCGACGACTTCCATCGCTTCGACCATATCGTCGCCATTGACCACGAAAACCTGGCCGCCCTGCGCCGTCTTGCGCCGCCCGAGGGGCGGGCGCGGCTGTCCCTGCTGCTGGACCATGTGCCGGGGCGCAGGGGGCAGGCGGTCGCCGATCCCTATTTCGGCGAGGCCGCCGGCTTCGACGCCACCTGGCGCGACGTGACCGCCGGGACGCAGGCCCTGCTGCGGCTGATCCTGGGGCCAGGGTGAAGGCCCGGCCTTTACAGCCGCGGCCCCCCGCCCTATCTCTGCCCGATCATGGCCACGAAATCCGACCCGAACTACAAGATCATCGCCGAGAACCGCCGGGCGCGCTTCGACTATTTCATCGAAAGCGACCTCGAGGTCGGCATCGTGCTGACCGGGTCCGAGGTGAAAAGCCTGCGCACCGGCCAGTCCAACATCGCCGAAAGCTATGCCTCGGTGGAACAGGGCGAGCTGTGGCTGATCAACGCCTATATCGCCGCCTACAAGCAGGCCGGCGTCTTCGGGCACGAGGAACGGCGCCGCCGCAAGCTGCTGGTCTCGCGCAAGGAACTGGCCCGCCTGTGGCAGGCCATCGGGCGCGAGGGCATGACGCTGGTGCCGCTGGTGATGTATTTCAACGACCGCGGCAAGGTGAAGCTGAAGATCGGCGTCGCCAAGGGCAAGAAGGTCGCCGACAAGCGCGAAACCGCGGCCAAGCGCGACTGGAACCGGCAAAAACAGCGTTTGCTGAAGCAGGGTTAAGCCTTGCCGCCCCGCGCGGCTGCGGTTACATCGGTGTCGTTTCTGCGCGCGCGGGAGGAAGGCCGATGTCCACCGATTCCGACGATCCCAAGGTGCTGGTCTCGACCGGCTGGCTGGCAGCCCATCTGAACGATCCCGACCTGCGCATCATCGACGCCACCTGGTTCCTGGAACCCGGCCGCGACGCGCGGGCCGAATACATGGCCGCGCATATCCCCGGCGCCCGCTTCTTCGACATCGACGAGATCGCCGACAAGCGCAGCGAACTGCCGCACATGGCGCCCCAGCCCGAGATGTTCATCAGCCGCATGCGCGCCATGGGCATCGGCGACGGCCATCAGGTGGTGGTCTACGACAATTCGCCGGTGCGCTCGGCGGCGCGGGTCTGGTGGACCTTCAAGCTGATGGGCAAGCAGGACGTGGCGGTGCTGGACGGCGGTCTGGGCAAATGGCTGGCCGAGGGCCGCGAGATCGAGGACATGCCGCCGATCCTGCGCGACCGCCACATCACCGTGCAGCGCCAGGCGGCGCTGGTGCGCGACGTGACCCAGGTCGCGGCGGCCAGCAAGCTGGCCGATCACGAGATCGTCGATGCCCGTTCCGCCGAACGCTTCCGCGGCGAGGCGCCCGAGCCGCGCCCCGGCCTGCGCTCGGGCCACATCCCCGGCTCGAAAAGCCTGCCCTTCGGCCGGCTCTACAACGCGGACGGCACGCTGAAGCCGGCCGCCGAACTCCGGGCCGAGTTCGAGGCGGCGGGGGTGGACCTGTCGAAGCCGGTGATCACCACCTGCGGCTCGGGGGTGACGGCGGCTTCGCTGTTCCTGGCGCTCGAACGGATCGGGCACCGGGACCATTCGCTTTATGACGGAAGCTGGACCGAATGGGGCAGCTTCCCCGACCTTAAAATCGCAACCGGAGACGCGTGATGCTGGGCAATCTGAAACCGCAGGCCCCCGACAAGATCCTGGCCCTGATGGGCGAATTCAGGGCCGATCCCCGCCAGGGCAAGATCGACCTGGGCGTGGGGGTCTACAAGGACGCGACCGGCCACACCCCGATCATGCGCGCCGTCCATGCCGCCGAACAGCGCATGCTGGAGACCGAGACCACCAAGACCTATGCCGGCCTGTCGGGCGAGCCCGAGTTCCACAAGGCCATGGGCGAGCTGATCCTGGGCGACGGGCTCAAGCCCGAGACCACCGCGACGCTGGCCACCGTCGGCGGCACCGGCGCCATCCGCCAGGCGCTGGAGCTGGCGCGCATGGCGAACCCCGACCTGCGGGTCTTCGTCAGCGACCCGACCTGGCCGAACCATGTCTCGATCATGAATTTCATGGGCCTGCCGGTCCAGACCTACCGCTATTTCGACGCCGAGACCCGCGGCGTGGATTTCGAGGGCATGAAGGCCGACATCGCCACGGCGAAAAAGGGCGACGTTGTGCTGCTGCACGGCTGCTGCCACAACCCGACCGGCGCCAACCTGACGCTGGAGCAATGGGCCGAGGTGGCCTCGGTGCTGGAGCAGACCGGCGCGCTGCCGCTGATCGACCTGGCCTACCAGGGCTTCGGCGACGGGCTGGAAGAGGACGCGGCCGGCACCCGGCTGATCGCCTCGCGCATCCCCGAGGTGCTGGTCGCGGCCTCGTGCAGCAAGAACTTCGGCATCTACCGCGAACGCACCGGCTGCCTGCTGGCGCTGTGCGCCGATGCGGCGACGCGCGAGCTGGCGCAGGGCGCCATGGCCTTCCTGAACCGTCAGACCTATTCCTTCCCGCCCTTCCACGGCGCCAAGATCGTCTCGACCGTGCTCAACACGCCGGAGCTGCGCGCCGACTGGATGGCCGAGCTGGAAGCGGTGCGCGGCGGCATGCTGCGCCTGCGCGAGCAACTGGCGGGCGAATTGCGCGACCTCAGCGGCTCGGACCGCTTCGGCTTCGTCGCCCAGCATCGCGGCATGTTCTCGCGCCTGGGCGCCACGCCCGAGCAGGTCAAGCGCATCAAGGAAGAATTCGGCATCTACATGGTTGGCGATTCGCGCATCAACATCGCCGGTCTGAACGACAGCACCATCCCGATCCTGGCCCGCGCCATCATCGAGGCGGGGGTTTAAGCCACCGCAGCCATCGCAAGGGGGGCGCCGGAAACGGCGCCCTTTTTTCGTTCCGGCCGGCCGATCTGGACAGGCCGCCCTTGCGCGAAACCCGGTTGCGGCGCCAAGGCCCGCTGCTGGAGTTGTCGCGGGACAATTCGCGCAATAGCTTGCAATGCAAGAAAATTTGTGCCGCCCGGCCTGGACGATGCCATCGCGTTTTGCCAGACCGCGCCGCCCTTGCGCAAGCGCAAGGATTTTCTGGACCGCAGCGCGCTGTCCGCCGACCTCAAGGCACCCCTTTACGACCCGGCGCAATTCACGATCAAGGTCGGCGAGGTCGTGGTGGCCATCGGCCGGCGCATGGTCAGCATCGCCCTCTGGCTGGCGCGGACGATCCCCAACACCGCCCTGGGCGTGGCGGTCGCGCTGACGCTCACCGCCGTGATCGGGGGCGATCCCCTTTGGGGTCGGGGCGGCTCTCACGCTGATACTGAACAAGCTTCTGCAGCTGATCGGCCTTACCGCGGGCGCGATCGAGGACATCCGCCAGCACGCGATGAAAGAAGCGATGGACCGGGTGGCCCGGCAATTCGCCAGCTTCGGGACGGTTGCGGCATGACCACGGAACAGGACCAGATCGGCGCGTTCAGCGAGGTCAAGCGCGTCATCGCCAATGACCTGAAGTTCAAGGCCCGGCTGGGCATCCGCGAGGACGCCTTTACCTCGCTCAAGCTCGGCAAGACCATCGGCAGCCTGTCGGACCTGGGCGGCGCCGCGGCCACCGGGGCCGGTATCGCGCAATCGGGGGTCGTCGCCTCGACCTTCTTTGCCAAGTCCGGCTTGATGGCAGCCCTTGGCATCGGCGGCGCGGCGGCGACGCCGGTGGGCTGGGTCGTCGCCGCGGCCCTGGCCAGCGGCGGCGCCTATTACGGGGTGACGCGGCTTTTCAAGGGCTACGAGGCGTCCCGCGTCGAGGTGGTGCCCCGCTTCCTGCACACGCCCATCGACCTGCTGGGCGCCTCGATGCTGGACCTGATGGGGTCGCTGTCGCTGAAGGTCGCGGCGATGGACGGGCAGATCGACCCGCGCGAAGTCGCCGTCATCCGCGATTACTTCGTGCATGACTGGGGCTATGACGCGGATTACGTCGGCCAGGCGCTGTCGGTGCTGCAAGCCAATGCCGACAAGTCCCGGCTGGCCGAGATGACCCAGGCCCTGGCCGCCTTCGTCCACGCCAATCCCGATTGCAAGTTCACTGCCATCCAGCAGGAGATCAAGGTGCTGCTGCTGGAGATCGCGCATGCCGACGGCAAGCTGGACGAGCGCGAGGACATGGCCATCGAGCGCATCCTGCGGGCGCTGGACGAGCAGAACTCGGTCCGCGCCTCGATCGGCCGCGCGGCCTCGGGGACGGTGGCGGCGGCTTCCTCGGCGGCGGGCTGGATCGGCAGCCGGTTCGGCCTGGGCGGAAGCTAGCGACCCAGCTTGCGGTCGATATAGGCGCGCAGTTCCTCGATCTCGGTCAGGCTTTCGTGCAGCTGCGCCTGCCGGGCGCGCAGCTCGGCCTCGGTGCGGGACAGCCGGGCGACCAGGTCGGCCTCGCGCGTCTCCAGCGCGTCCACGGCGCGGTCGCGTTCCTCCTCGGCCTCGTGCAGCTGCTGGGCCATGCTTTCCAGTTCGCCCATCTCGGCGCGGGTGACGCGGGACAGGCGGTGGATCAGCCAGCTTGCGAACCAGCCCAGCATGAAGGCGGCGAACAGGATGATCGCGGTGGCGACGATGAATTCGGTGCGGTTCATGCGAAGGGCTTCAGGGCAAGGGGTTGCGGGTCACGGCGCCGCGGGCCGCGGCAGGGGGCGGTTCACGTGCAAGGCATCGCGCGCGGGCATGGTCGCCGCCTCGGTGGCGGCGCCGACCAGCGCCTCGCGCGCGGGGCGGGTGGCGGCCTCGACGGGATCGACCGGCTCGGCGGGCGGG
>NZ_VCBQ01000134.1:0-10525 GCF_006386455.1 Paracoccus sp. FO-3
CCCCGCGCCGGCCCCCGCCCCCGTGCAGCCCCGCGCCCCGGAAATCCAGCAGCCCCGCCAGGCCTCGCAGGCCGAGCTGACCGAGAACCGGCTGAACCTGTCGCGCGGCGACCGGGTGACGATCCAGCGCCGGCTGAACACGCTGGGCTATTCGACCGGCGGCGCGGACGGGATCTTCGGCTCGCGCTCGCGCGCGGCCATCCGGGGCTGGCAGCAGCGCAACGGCTATGCGGTGACGGGCTATCTGACCGGGCCGCAGGTGGATGCCATGCGGGCGCAGGCCAATGCCGCCGCCCCCAGCCGGGACGAACAGGACCACGCCTATTGGCAGCAGACCGGCGCCAGGGGAGGCGTGCGCAACCTGCGCGCCTATCTGGACCGTTACCCCAACGGCATCTATGCCCAGACCGCCCGGCAGCGGCTGGCCAATGCCGACCGGGACACCCCGCGCGGCGACCGCGAGGACCAGGCCTGGGCGCGGGCGCGGCAGGCCGATACCGTGCAATCCTATACGCAATACCTTCAGAACTTCCCGCGCGGCGAACATGCCGAGCAGGCCCGCCAGCGCCGCAACCGGCTGATCAACCAGGGCCAGATCGGCAACGGCGTCATCGGGCTCGACACGATCATCCGCGAACTGGTGAAGTGACCCCGCTCAGTTCAGCATCACCATGGCCAGGAAGGGGCCGGTGTCCATCAGCATGTCCGAAAAGCGGCGAAAGCTTTCCGGGCTGACCGGCGGCGCGTCCGAGAAGTAATCGGCCAGCGCCCAGCCCTGGATCACCCCGTCCACCGGCAGCGGCGCCGGGTCTTCCAGCCATGCCCCCAGGTCGATGCCCATCGGCCCGCGCCAGAACGGGATGCTGCGCTCGCCCGCCAGCAGCGCCTCGCCGTCGGCCAGCACCGCCTGCCAGGCGATGCCGGTGCCGGGCGGAAAGGCGATGCCGGTGGCCGAGACCTGGCGGTCGTTCGGGATCCATTCGCCGGCATCGTCGCTTTCCTGCCCGACCAGCGTCCAGAAGCGGCGGTTCTGGTCGATGGTCTGCTGCCAATGCGCGCGGGCGGCGCGGGTGCGCCCGGCATCGGGCTGGTTGCGCAGCATGTCGATGGCGACGGCCAGCGGGTCGATGAAATCGTCCAGCATGGGCGGCAGAACGGCCTCGCCCCCGGCCAGGCGGCTTTCGTCGATCCGGGCCCGCGTGGCAAAGACCTTGCGCAGGCTGGGCGTCGGGTCGAAGGCCAGCAGCAGCTCGCCCCCGCCCGAGACCAGATGCGTATAGGCCGCAAGCCAGGCCGCATCGGCGCGGTCGAAGCGGATCACCGGCAGCGCGGGCGGCGGGGCGGGTTCGCCCGTCTCCGGGTCAAGGCCCGGCATGCTGGACCAGACGATCCCGTCCAGCAGTTCCGCCGCGCCCTCGCCCATCCCGCGCCGGCCATCGGCGTCGAGGTCGAACCACAGATCGCCCAGCGAGATCGCCAGCCCGAAATCCTCGTCCGCCCCCAGCCCGTCCAGCGCGGCGCGGCTGCGCGCCATCGCCTCCAGCGTGGCCTGCGTCTGCTCGGCCAGCGCCTCGGGCGGCATCGGCTGCGGCGGCACGGTTTGCGGCAGCTCGGCGGCCGAGCCGAAGATCATGCCGCCAAAGGGCGCCACGCCATAGGTCACGCGCCAGCGCCAGGCCGCCTCGACCGCGCCCAGGAACTCCAGCCCGGCGATGGCGAAACGCTCGTCGGGCGCCGGGGCGGGCAGCGCATGCAGCCGCTCCAGCGTGGCGGCGATGCCGTTCTGCGCGATTTCCCGCGACAGCGGCGACGGCTCGACGGGCTGCGGCGCCTGCGCCTGCACCGGGACGGCGGGCGCGGCAAGGGCAAGCGCCAGGGAAAAGGTCAGCCGCCTCATGGCCGGCCCTCCGCCAGGCGCTGCGCCAGTTTGCGCCGCGTCCAATCCTCCAGCGCCAGCTCTTCCGCCCGGTCGCGGGCGCGCAGCCAGATCGGATCGGCCCCGAAGCGCGCCTCCAGCCGCGCCATCAGCGCCTGCGCCGGGCCGTCGCCCGCCGCCGCGGCCAGCGCGGCCAGCCGCCAGGCCAGCACATAGCTGCGCATCACGCCCTCGCCCTGCTCATGCGCCAGCGCCGCGTCGCGCAGCGCCAGGGTCGAGGCGAAGCTGCCCTCGGGCGGGGCGGTTTCGGCCGCCTCCTGCGCCGCCAGCAGATCGGCGGTGGCAAGCCCGGCCTCGATCCGCTCCAGCATCGCGGCGCCGCCCGTCACCCCCTGCGCCGCCGCCCGCAGCGCATGGCCATAGGCAAGCGCGGGATCGGTGCCGGCGGTCAGCCGCGCCAGGGCCAGCGCCACCTCGGCATCCTCCCGCATGGGGGTCAGCAGCTCGACGGCGCGGCGGCCGTTTTGCGGCACCCCCCTGCCCTCGGCCAGCGCCAGGCCCAGGGCGCGGTTGTCCTGATGCGTCGCGGGATCGGCGATCAGCGCCACCGGCGGCGTGGGCAACCCGTTCGAAAGCTGCGGCCGGAACAGCGCCGCCGCATCCTCGGGCCCGGCCCATAGCGTGGTGTCGAAGGCCACCGGCTCGGCCGGGCGGACCTCGGCGGTGACAAGGCCCGGCTCGGCCATGAAGGCCCGCAGCGCCCGCACCAGCCCTTGCTGCGACTGGTGCAGGGCGCTGCCCGGCTCGGCGGTCAGCAGCGCCTGCAAGGCCTCGGGACTGCTGGCCTCGGGCGGCAAAAGCGGCTTCAGCCTTTCCCAGACGCCCAGGTTTTCCGCCGATACATGCGCCGCGCGCAACGTGCCGCGCAGGCCGATCTGCGGCGTCTCCTCGGTGACGGCGCCGGTCTCGTCGGGCTGGCTCGCCGCCGTGATCTTTTCGAAGAAATCCGGCGAGAACAAGGAAACATAATCGAAATCCGCGCCCGCCTCGATCCGGGCAATGCCAGGGCTGATGGCCTGGATGTCGGCGCTCAGCGCACCGCTGCCCGAGGCCTGGCGCAGATCGACCGACAGCGCGGCCAGGGGAATGCTGGCACCGCCCGTCACCACGCCGATCATCGCCGCATTGGCGCCGAAGCAGTTGTTGGCGATCGACAGGTCGGCCGCGTCCAGGCGCAGCCGCGATTCTGCCTGGTTCCAGAGGCTGAGGCCCGAGACCTGCAGCCGCCCCAGCGCAACCCGGCAGTTCTTGTGTCGGCCCAGCCCGGCGACATGCAGGTCGCGCAGCACCAGCCCACCGCGTTGCGCGTCGATCTCCAGCCCGTCATAGCGGATGTCGGCCACCATCCGGGCATAGGAAATCGCGCCGCGCACCAACCCCGCCGCGATATTGGCGGGGGAAAACACGCTGGTCGGCGCGGGCTCGGCATGGGCGGTGTCGGCCAGGGCCAGCGAAAGGGCGGCGCCGGCGGCAAGGCGTCGGGCAAGCGGGCGCATGGTCTTTCTCCTCTTGCTGCTTCGGCAAGAAGGGAAAGCATCGGCGCGAAACTTGCAAGCCGCTTCGGCGCCGGCGCGGGCCTAATCGGCCGGCACCTGCCAGGCGCCGCCGCCTGGTCGCCGGCATGGCAGTCAAGCGGCTTGCCGCCATAGGCCCATTGCAGCGCGCCGTCGCTGCGCTCGACCACGGTCCAGCCCTTGCCCTTTTCCTCGTCGCTGCTGCCCAGATAGGACGGGCAGATCCTGGCGCAATCCCCGCAGCAGGCGGATTTTCCCTCGGCATCCGGGTCGAACGCGTAAGGCGTCATGCCGCCGTCGCCCGTAACCACGGCCTGGGCCTGCGCTGCACCAAGGGGCAGCAGGGTACGCCCCGCCGCCATGCAGATGGATACCATCCTCACGACCGACACCCCGGAGCATCTCGCATCGGACTGCATTCCGTCGGGCTGCGGCCGGCCGCGGACATGACAGGCGCGTCCCCGGCCGGCGTCGATGGATTGGCGCGGTCAGCCGGGACGCCGACCGCCGCGTTCGATCGCGCCGCGGGAGAGGCGGTCCATGAGCAGCGCTACGGCGACGATGGCAAGGCCGGCGCGCAGGCCCAGGCCCATCTCCATCCGCGTCAGGCCGCGCGTCACCTCGGCGCCCAGCCCCCCGGCGCCGACCAGCCCGGCCAGGACCACCATCGCCAGCGACAGCAGGATGCACTGGTTCAGCCCCACCAGAAGCGTGGGCCGGGCCGCGGGCAGCTCGATCTTCCACAGGATCGTGCCGGGTTTCGCGCCGATGGCCTGGCCCAGCTCCTTGAGATCCCTGGGCACGCCGCGGAAGGCCAGCGTCGTCAGCCGCAGCATCGGCGGCACGCCGTAGACAATGGTGGCGATGATCGCCGGAACCCGGCCCAGGCTGAAGATCATCACCGCCGGGATCAGGTAGACCCAGGGCGGCACGGTCTGCATCACGTCGAGGACCGGGCGCAGCCCCGCCTCGAGCCGCGGCCGGCGCGCGGCCAGGATGCCCAGCGGAAAGGCGATGGCGACCGAGATCGTCACCGCCACCGCCACCAGCGCGATGGTCTGCATCGAGCCGGTCCACAGCCCGCTGAGCCAGCAAAAGCCCAGGCAGCAGCCGGCCAGGATCGCCGCGCGCAGGTGGATGGCCAGCAGCGCCGCCAGCACCGCAAGCCCGATCACCGCAAGGGGCGGCAGCGCCAGCAGCGCGCCCTCGATCATGCCCAGGACCGCCTCGATCACCCTGGTGATCAGGGCGAAGAACGGGTGGAAATTGGCGTTCAGCCAGTCGATCGCCGGCGCCAGGAAGGCTCCGGGGGAAAATTCGCTCGGCAGGGTCATGTCCGCGCTCCGTTGCGGGGCCGGGCCGCGCCCTGGGTCAGGCGGTCCAGCATCATGGTCAGGATGACGATGGCGATCGAGGCGTCGATCGAGGTGGCGATGTCCAGCGTGCGGATGGCGCCGTAGATCGTCTCGCCCAGCCCGCCCGAGCCGACGATGCCGGCGATCACCACCATGCCGAAGGCCATCATCAGGCTCTGGTTGATCCCGGCCATGATCGAGGGCACGGCAAAGGGCAGCCGGATCTTCCAGAACATCTGCAGGGGCGTGACGCCGGTCGCCTGGCCCAGCTCGATGAACTCGCGCGGGGTCTGGCGGATGCCGAGCGCGGTCAGCCGGATCGCCGGCGGCATGGCCACGATCACCGTCGCCACCAGCGCCGTCGCCGGGCCGTAGCCCAGAAGCGCAATCGCCGGCAGCAGGTAGATATAGGGCGGCAGGGTCTGGATCAGGTCCAGCACCGGCACCAGCGCCCGGTCGAGCCGCGGCATCAGCCCGGCCAGCACCCCCAGGGGCAGGCTGATCGCCAGCGCGATGATGCTGGCGGCGACGACCAGCGCCAGCGTGCTCATCGTCTCGGGCCACAGCCCCATGGCGGCGCAGGCCAGCAGCGCCAGCGCGACGCCCAGGCCGAAGCCGCGCCCGACGACGCGCCAGCCCAGAAGCCCCGCAAGCAGCGCGACGACGTAGAAGGGCGGCAGCTCCAGCAGCCACAGCGCCCCGTCATAAAGCCCCTCCAGCACCAGGCGGAAGAAGTCGAACAGGAAGGCGGCGTGATCGCCAAGCCAGAACAGCGCGTTGTCGACGGTTTCGTCGAAACCGGCGATCAGGGCGGACATCTCCATCACCCCGCCTCCTCAGGCCGCCGCGGCGGGCGCGGCGGCGGCATCGCCGCGCACGCCCGACAGCAGGTTGCGGATGGTGACGATGCCGACCACCGCATCGCCCTCGACGATGGCCACGGCGTCGCGGTCCGAGCCGGCGATGGTGGCGATCAGCGTGTCGATGTCGGCCTCGGGCGGGCAGCACGGCAGGCCCTCGGGCGCACCCGCCCATTCGCCGGGCGGGATCATCACCGAATGCGCCTTGACCAGGTGCAGGCGCGAGATGCCGGCGACGAAATCGGCGACATACTGGTCGGCCGGGTTCATCACGATCTCCTCGGCGGTGCCGGTCTGGATGATGACGCCGTCCTTCATGATGGCGATGCGGTCGCCGATGCGGATCGCCTCGTCGAGGTCATGGGTGATGAAGACCGCCGACTTGCCCAGATCCTTGGTCAGCTGGCGGAACTCGTCCTGCAACTGGCGCCGGATCAGCGGGTCGAGCGCCGAAAACGGCTCGTCCATCAGGATGATCTCGGGGTCCGAGGTCAGCGCACGCGCCAGACCTACCCGCTGCTGCATGCCGCCAGAAAGCTCGGACGGGTAGCGCGCGGTCCAGTCCGCCAGCCCCACCTTGGCCAGCGCGGCCTGGGCGGCGCGGTTGCGCTCGTCCTTGCCCACGCCCTGCACCTCGAGCCCGAAGGCCGCGTTTTCCAGCACCGTGCGCTGTGGCAGCAGGGCCACCGACTGGAACACCATGCCGATATGGCGCGCCCGCATCCGGCGCAGCGCCGCCGCGTCCAGGGTGGCGATGTCCTGGCCCTTGACCATGACCTGGCCCAGGCTCGGCTCGATCAGCCGGTTGAGCAGTCGGATCAGCGTCGACTTGCCCGAGCCCGAAAGCCCCATGATGCAGAAGATCTCGCCGCGCCGCACCTGCAAGGTGGCGTCCGAGACGCCGACGACGCAATTGTATTGCTGCAGGATTTCCTTTTTCGTCAGCCCGCGTTCCGTAATCGCCCGGATCGCCTCGGCATTGCGCTCGCCGAAGACCTTCCACACCGACCGGCAGTCGATCAGAACCTCGGCCGTGTCCGCGTCCGTATTCGCCTTTTCCATCTTTCCCTGTCGCGCCTTCCTGCTGGGTTTGCGGTCATGCCGGGCGGCCCCGAGCCGGGCCGCCCGCTGCGGCGGTCAGTAGGACTTGATGTTCGACCAGCGGCCGATCAGGTCGGCATTGGCCGCGGTCCAGTCGGCGATGGCCTGGTCCATGCTCTGGCCGTCGCTGACCGCGCCGTTGATCGCGGTGATCACGGCAAGCGGCACGTAGACGCTGGCGATGATCTCGCGCGCCTCGGGGTTTGCCTCGGAAAAGCCCTTCTGGCCGATCCAGTAATAGCCCTGCGGCGGCGGGAAGACGCCCTTGGGGTCGGCCAGGAACTTCACGTCGAACTTCTGCATCATCCAGGACGGCTCCCACAGGGTGACGGCGATCCATTCCTGCCGGTCGATGGCCGATTTCAGCGCCGCGGTCATCGCCGCGGTGCTGCCCTCGACCAGCTGCAGCGTCAGCCCGTATTCCGACACCGCATCGGCCGCGTCGCGCATCAGCCCCGAGCCGGGCTCGATGCCGACGATCTTGCCGCCGAACTTCTCGGCATTCTCGTTCAGCTGCTCGACCGAGTCGATGGTGACGTAGTTCGGCACCGCGATCGCCTGGTAGAGCCCGTGCGAGACCGGCGAGATCTTCTCGAGCCGGCTCTTGTTGCGCTGCCAGTAGTCCTGGGCGACGTAATCGGTCTGCGAGGCCAGGATCTGCACGTCGCCCTTGGCCAGCGCCGCATAGGCGATGCCCCATTCCGAGAACTCGGTCACCTCGACGGTATAGCCCTTGTCCTCCAGCACCTTCTTGGTGATGCCGGTGATCGGGGTCAGGTCCTCCCAGGACAGCGTCCCCATCTTGACCACCTTGTCCTGCGCCACAACCGGCGACGCAAGCCCAAGCGCCAGGGCGCCGGCAAGGACGGCTTTGAAAAGTCTGCGCATGCGTGTTCCTCCATGGATCTGTTGGTCCGCAGCCCCCGCCACCGGGCAAGAGCCGTCATTCGCCGCGCAAGCCTGTCGCGGCGGGATTTGTCCGGCCCCCGTTGCAAGGGACCGTTAAGGCGGCAATTTCCGGGGGGTTGTCGGCCGGGATGCTCCAAAGCGTCCCCCACGCCCGGAATAGACGAATTTATCCATTACCGCCGGCCTTCGGGCAAACGAGATTTTCCTGTAGCGAGGCATTAGAAAATCTGCGGCAACGGCCGGGGCGGCATCAGCCCCGCTGCAGGTCCGGCGCTGCGACCGTCAGTCCCGCCCCTGCGCCCGCAGCGCCGCCAGCACATGATCCACGAAGGCCGCGACCCCGGCCCGCTTGAGCGATTTCTTCCTGCAGTTGAGGAAATTGCCGCGGCCCGCGGTGATCGGCGCGGGATGGGCAAAGACCAGCCGGCCTTCGGCGATGGGGCCGCGAACCATGTGGTGCCAGCCCAGCATCACCCCTTCGCCGGCCAGGGTGGCGTTCATCAGCAGGCTGACCTTGTTCGTGGACAGGCTCGAGGGCGCCTTGGACCATTCGGCGCCCTGGGCGCGGAACCATTCCGCCCAGCCCAGCGGCTGCCAGCCGATCGCATCCGCGCTCCAATGCCGGTCATGCAGGTGCAGAAGATTCACCCGGTTCAGATCCTCGGCCGCCGCGAAGGGGCCATGCTCGGCCAGGAAGGCCGGCGTGCAGACCGGCTGGGCGATCTCCTGGAACAGGAAATGCAGCTCTTCGCCGACCTCGCAGCGCTCGTTGCCGCACAGGATGGCGATGTCCACCCCGGAATAGTTGCGCAGGGTGTCGTCGGCGTCCGAGGCCAGCACGACGAAGCCCACCTCGGGGTGGCTGCGCCGGAAGCTGTCGATCAGCGGCTTGAGCCAATAGGCCGCCATCGCGTCCGTGGCCGAGATGGTCACGGTCTGCGGCCCCTCGTCCCCCGCCAGCACCGAAACCGCGGCGCTGATGGTGTCGAGCCCCGCCGTCACCGCCTGGAACAGGCCCGCCCCTTCGGGCGTCAGTTCCAGCGCATTGTGCTTGCGGATGAACAGGGCCACCTCCAGGGCGCGCTCCAGCAGGCGGATCTGCTGGCTGACGGCGCCCTGGGTCACGTTCAGCTCCTTCGCCGCCAGGGTAAAGCTCAGGTGCTTGGCCGCGATCTCGAAGGTCGCGAAGGCCCCAAGTGACGGCAGGTAGCGGCGCTTGATCGGCGGCATGGCAGTGACGCTTTCCCTTGGACAGGGCGTCATTCTAGCCGGGACTGCCATTCTTTCCAGCGCATATAAGCATTGGCGCCGATGGTGTCGAAAGGATGCGGCGGCAGGCGCGAGGGCTCGGCCTCGGCGGTGAAGAAGGCGGTGATCGTGCTCGACTGGCCGCACAGCATCTCGGCCGCGCCGATCCCGGTCAGCGTGCTGCGGGTGGTGCCCAGCCCGTTGTCCACGCAGGCGGCGAACAGGCCCGGCTCCAGCTCGCGCATGACCGAGACGCCGTTCCTGGACAGGCACAGATGCCCCGACCAGCAATATTCGAAGCGCAGCCCCTTCAGCATCGGGAAACGCGCGTCGAATTTCCGCCGCATATGCTCCACCAGCCGCGACAGGTCGCCGGCGCTGGTCTGCATGTTCGGCCGGTAATAGCCGCCCTGCCGGATCACGATGCGGTTGCCGCCCTGGGCCGGGCCGATCCGGCGCACGGTGGTCCCCATCGGGTCGGCCGGCGTCGCGCCCCAGCATTCATGGCCGCCAAGCGCGCGCAGGGCCTCGGGCGACAGCTCCTCGGTCATGCAGGCGTTCAGCATGATGTGCATCAGCCGCCCGCGCTTGAAGCCGAAGCTCTCCAGATGGCCGTTGTTGGCCATGACCACCCTTTGCGCCTGGACCGAGCCCTGCGCCGTCTCCAGCCGCCAGCCCTGCGCATTGCTTTCGATCCGGGTGACGGGCGAATCCTCGTGGATGCGCACGCCTGCCCGTTCCAGCCCGGCGGCAAACCCGCGCACATAGCCGGCCGGCTGGATCATCGCCGTGCCGGGGGTATAAAGCCCGCCCTGGTAATAGCCGGTTCCGGTGATCTCGCGCATGGCCTGGGCGTCCAGCATCTCATGCGCCTCGCCCAGGTCGCGCAGGTGCCTGGCATAGCTTTCATTCGCCGCCAGGCCGGGGGCCGAGGCGGCGGCGTTGATCTTGCCCGCGCGCTGGAACCAGCCTTCGGGGATGGCGTATTCCGCCACCGCCTGCGCCGCGAAGTCGATGGCATGGCGGTTCAGCGCGGTCAGCTGCCGGTCGTGGCTGTCGCCCGAACCGGCATAATCGCTGGAGGTCAGCTCATGCGGCAGGTCGATCATGAACCCCGAGTTGCGCCCGGTGCCGCCCTCGGCGATCCGCGATGCCTCGAGGATCACCACGTCCAGCGACGGGTCGATCTGGTGCAGCCGCCGCGCGGCCGAAAGCCCCGCGAAGCCGCCGCCGACGATCGCCACGTCGCAGCCCGCCTGCCCTTCCAGCCGCGCGCGGGGCGCGGCGGGGGGCAGGATCGCATTCCACCCGGCGGGGCCGTTCAGGACCGGGGTGCGAATCGCCCGATGGCTGCCCATGTCAATCCAGGCTCACGTCTTGCTGGTTGAGGTCGATCCAGATTGTCTTGAGCTGGGTATACTGGTCATGGGCGTGGATCGAATTGTCGCGGCCGCCGAAGCCCGATTGCTTGTAGCCGCCGAAGGGGGTGGTCACGTCGCCCTCGCCGAAGCTGTTCACCGTCACCGTGCCGGCCNCACGTCGCCCTCGCCGAAGCTGTTCACCGTCACCGTGCCGGCCCGCAAGGCCCGCGCCCCGCGCAAG